>MENF01000147.1:423-7739 GCA_001769035.1 Bacteroidetes bacterium GWA2_32_17 | reverse complement strand
TTTTTTCGTTATACTCGTTTTGAAAACAGTCATTTACTATAGTAAACTCCTTGGTTTTCAAAACTTCGCATGCCTCAAACTTGAACATTATAGTTCAGACAAGACTTTATGGACAAACACTACATAATGACAAAGAAAGGAATGAAAAGAGCTTCGGCAGATGTAGGACTAATAATGACAGTTTACTATTTACACCGAATAATGAACATTTTAGGTGCAAAACTGTTCAAAAAGTACCTAAAAGTACTTGCTCTTTTTATTTTGAACTTTGTTAAGCAAATAAGCTCAAAAATAAGACGTTTTATTTTTCAATTTATTTTACTAAAGTTCACTAAAAATTATTTTTTTCTCTCTTTTAATCGCCTTATATTTGATTAAAAATTTTTAAAAATGGGTTTTTAGACGGACTGATGTTAGCAACTATATATAAAATAAAAAACATTATGACAAAGATTTTGCAATTTGTGCTTCTCTTCCTAACATTAAACTCCTTTAGTCAGAATATTGAAATATTAAAAAGTTTTGAAGATGCTAGATTTTTATCTAAACCTAGTGAATTTTATTACTTGGATAAAAAATTGGACTCATTAAATTCAATGAAAATAGCATTGATTAAAGGAGTTTTCAAAAATTCTAAAAAGACTAATTTATCTGAAATATTTGCTTCATTATGGAAATTTTCTAACAGCATGGGTGCTAATTCATACAGAATTGAAAGTAAAAGTTTAAATATAAACCAAGATTCATCTTTTGTAGTTTTATCATTATATTTTACAAGCCCAAGTTTCTTACAAGAGAATTTTGACTTATATCCAAAAAACAATGTTTATTTAATTGGTTCTTTAAATTTTGGTAGCAAAACACTTTCAGAATTAAAAATCAACAACAAATATGCATATATAGGCTCTTTAGAATATATAGGGTTTCAAAATCAAGTTGGTGAGATTATGAAAATTAATATTGGTGGTGCAATGGGGACAACTATTAAAATTATTGGGAATGAAAATAAAGATTCTGAATTTTTCTCAACAAGTGGTATTTCAGTTAGACCTGGTTATAACTATTCTCAAATTGGAATTGAAATAAATTCAGGTAAGTTTTATAAAGTAGAAGCAAATTTTGGTTACTTTTTAATAGAATTTCTTAATAAAAGTTATAAATTCTCAGACACAAATTAAAAATATCAACTTACAACAACTATACAAACAAATATATACAGTTGCTAACACAATGTTAGAATTTAGCAAGCTGTTATGGGCAACTTGACACGAATAACAAAATTCAGACATTTTAGCGGTTTGACAACCACTGCGGCAAAATGCCCAGCTTTTCCAAGCGTCATCCGTTATTTAAGTTTACAATTTATAATCCATATTACTCACTCAATCGTTTGTATTTTACTAGTTATAACAAAGTGCATATTATAAAAACGGAATTTTAAATTTGCTCAAAAAATTATTTTAACAACATTCAAATATTTATTAAATTTTAATTTTGTACTCAAAATTTTGTATATTTGTATAAATTAAAATAATTAAATTATTAAAAGCTTGTAGTTAGTTGTAACCGTTTGTTGTCGGATAAGTGTGGTTTATACACTAGTTAGCAACTATGTTATAAATTGAATTTTACAAATAATTAAATAAAAAGACTATGAAAAAAATTATTACATTTTTAATCATTTTGATATCCTTTACATTTGCTAAAGGACAATCGTATCAGTATTGCACTGGTTTTGAAACTCCTGACTTATTTATAACAATTGACTCTCTTGGAATTTGGAAAATCGGACATCCTAGTAAAATTGTATTTAACACTAATATAGAAGGAAATAAATCAATTATGACCGACACTTTAAATCCTTACCCAATTAATGACACTTCTTCATTTGAAATAACAATGCACCTTATTGGCTTTATGGCTGAAGTTAATTTCTTTGATATAGAGTTAACACATCGTTTTGACACTGATTCTTTACTTGACAATTGTTTAATTGATCTTTCAATAGATGGTAGAATTTCATGGTTTAATGTGCTTTCTGACACACTAAGTTTATATCCAAATTCTCATTATTTTTATAGCTTAGGAACATATATTAATGGATATCTCCCAATTTCAGGCAATTCACAAGACTGGGTTGTTTCAACTTTTAGAAAAGATATTTGGCAAAATTGGTCAATACCAAATATTGATAGTGTGATAATTAAATTTACATTTATTAGTGACAGTATTCAAACAAACAAAGATGGTTGGCAAATAGATTATTTATGTTTAACTGAAACTCACTATGGCACAATTAAAGAATTATCCTCATTAAATAATTTTGCAAATATTTTTCCTAACCCAGCCTACCAAGAATTAACATTTATATTTGACAACTCATTTCATCAACCATTTAATTTAACAATTGAAAACGCTTATGGCAAAAACGTTTTTCAAAAATTAAATAATACTACTGGAATAATTGAATTAATAAATGTTAGTCTAAAACCTAGCATTTATTTTTACAAACTCTCAACAAATGGAATAATAAAAGGAATTGGGAAAATAGTTATTAATTAATCGCATTTTTATAAAGCAACTTGATAATTTATGAGCAATTTGAAATATACATTCAGAATGACACATATTAGTAAAATAGCACAGTTGCTAACACACGTTTGGCTAACTGGGCAGTTATGTGCAATTTGACAATTACAAAATATTTTATAACTTTGTAGCGGTTTGACAATTATGGCGGGTTAAATGCCCAGCTTTTTTAAGCGTAATCCGTTACGGTATTGTACAGTATTACGATTTTATTGTTTTTAGGAGCCTCCTTTAATTATCTCTCCTTTTTCATTCCACTCAGTCCACATTCCAATTTTTTCGGCTTTGTTATATTCGCCCTCGCTTTGTTTTTGTCCGTTTTCGAAATAATAAATCCATTTTCCATATTCACGACAATGTATATAATTTCCTTGTTCTTTTATTTGTCCGTTGTTGTACCAACGTGTACAAGGTCCGTTCATGTAATCAGTTTCATAAGTAATTTCGTTTTGTTTTTGCCCATTGTCGTAATAATCAATCCAAAGTCCATCAATTTTGCCATTTGTTAATTGCGTTTCGTTCATTAAATTACCATTTGGGTACCATGTTCGGTTAGTACCAGTTTCTTTTCCGTTTTTATATTCAATTTCAATTGATTTTTTGCCGTTTACCTGAAATGCAACAACTTTACCAGTGTATGGTTCATTCGTTCCTTTTAAAAAAGTAGTATCATTTTTAGTGTCAATACCATCAAAAGTAACCTCTTGGGCAACTATTAATTTGCACATTATAAGCAATATTAATGTAATGTTAACTCTCATGCGTATATTTAGAGTCTGTCCATAATGTCCGATTTTTTCGTTATACTCGTTTTGAAAACAGTCATTTACTACAGTAAACTCCTTGGTTTTCAAAACTTCGTATGCCTCAAACTCGAACATTATTAATCAGACACTGACTTTATAGACAAACACTAAGTAGAGTCTGTCTATAATGTCCGATTTACTCATACCTTTTTTATATTTTTAAGGTATTCGTGAGATCGCTTCGCTAAGTTCTGCGTTATTCTAATTTTTAAAATCAGTCATTTACTACAGTAAACTCCTGATATTTAAAAATTTCGAATGCCTTGAACTCGAACATTATGAATCAGACACTGACTTTATGAACAAACACTAGTCCTTAATTATTTGTTTAATGTTTAATGTTTGGAGTTTTTATTTTAAAGTTCATAATTGCTATAAACTTGAAACTCGAAACTTATTTATTTTACACAAAATTAATTAATAATTACAATCTTTGCATATTATAAAAATTATATAATGAGTAAAAAAACAAGAAATAAAAAACAAAGACTAAATAAAAAAGCTGTGAAAGGATTGGTGCATGGACTTTTTAGCAATAATCCATCTCAAACATTTAATTACAAACAGGTATGTAGTCGTTTGGGTATTGAGGAAGAAGTTGAAAAGCAACTTGTAATTTTATCGTTGCAAGATTTAACTGAGTTTAAAGTATTAGATGAAATCTATACAGGCAAGTATAAGTTATGTTCGCCAAAAGGATATGTAAATGGGATTGTTGAATTAAAAGGGAATGGAGAGGGTAAAATTGTATCCGACGAAATAAGCGACGAAATATTTATTTCGCAAAAAAACTTAAATCATGCTTTAACTGGTGATATGGTAAAAGTCTATTTATATGCACGTCGCCGTCCCGATTTGCTCGAGGGTGAAGTTGTTGAAATAATTAAACGAACAACAAACACGTTTGTTGGTATAGTCGAAATATCAGGTACTTATGCGTTTTTAATTCCTGATGGAAGAAATATGCCTTATGATATTTTTATTCCACAAAAAAATTTAAACGGTGCAAAAAACGGTCAAAAAGCAATTGTGCAAATTGAAGAATGGCCCCGCAAAAGTAAAAGTCCGTTAGGTAAAGTTATTGAAGTGCTTGGCAATGCGGGCGAAAATAACGTTGATATGCACGCTATACTTGCTGAATTTAATTTGCCTTCAAAATTTGCAAAAGATATTGAAAAAGCTGCTGAACAAATTCCCACAAAAATTTCTTCGGGTGAAATTTCTGCTCGTTGCGATTTCAGAAATGTAACAACGTTTACAATTGACCCCGAAGATGCAAAAGATTTTGATGATGCACTTTCATTAAAAAAACTTGATAACGGAAATTGGGAAGTTGGTGTACACATTGCCGATGTAACATACTACATGTCCGAAAATTCGATTTTAGATAATGAAGCATATCAAAGAGCAACTTCGGTTTATTTAGTGGACAGGGTTGTGCCAATGCTTCCCGAAAAATTATCAAACGAACTTTGTTCGCTTCGTCAAAACGAGGATAAGCTAACGTTTTCGGCAGTTTTTGAACTCAACAACGATGCAAAACTGATAAACGAATGGTTTGGTCGTACTATTATAAATTCAAACCGCAGGTTTAATTACGATGAAGCTCAAAAGATTATAGAAACAGGTAAAGGCGATTTTAGCAGTGAGATTCTAACTTTACAAAGTCTTGCAGTTAAACTTCGTAACATTCGATTTAAAAATGGTGCAATTGGTTTCGAAAAAGTTGAGGTAAAATTTAAAATAGATGAAAACGGTAAACCATTAAGTGTTTATTTTAAAGAAAGCAAAGATTCAAATAAATTGATTGAAGAATTTATGTTACTTGCAAATAAAAAAGTTGCCGAGTTTGTTGGAAAAAAGAAAGACGAAAAAGCAGCAAAAACATTTATTTACAGAATTCACGACCAGCCCGATTCCGAAAAGCTTCGTTCGTTTGCAAATTACATAAAAACATTTGGTTACAAAGTTAATTTTGGTTCTGCTCAAGCTGTGGCTGGTTCAATTAACAAACTATTAATTGAGTTAAAAGGCAAACCCGAAAAAACTTTTATCGAAAACTTGGCTATTAGAGCAATGGCAAAAGCCGAATATTCTGTAAATAACATTGGTCACTATGGACTGGGATTTTCGTATTACACACATTTTACTTCGCCAATTAGACGTTATCCGGATATGATGGTTCATCGGCTTTTAGCACATTATTTAGCTAAAGGTAAAAGTGTTAATGCTAATGAATACGAAAAAAAATGCAAACATTCGTCTGAAATGGAACAAGTTGCAGCAAATGCCGAACGTGCTTCAACAAAATACAAACAAGTTGAGTACATGAGCGATAAAGTAGGGCAGGAGTTCGATGGCGTTATTTCGGGTGTTACCGAATGGGGAATTTATGTCGAAATAATTGAAAATAAATGCGAGGGTATGATATCGCTTCGCGAACTCGACGACGATTTTTATATTTTTGATGAGAAAAGATATTTAATTTATGGAAAACATAAAAATAAACAATATCGTTTGGGCGATTCAATCAGGATTATTGTTGTAAAAATAAATATTCAAAAAAGATTTCTCGATTTTAAAATTGTAATACCGATACGGTATCTGTAATAGTCCAATAATTCCGATAGTTATCGGAATGTAGTTCGCACACTTTGTGGACAACCCACCGCACCGCCTTGAACAGACTTGTCTAAACTCTCAATTGTCAACAAGTGATGAGTTTTTGTGTTAGGAAAAATATTTTTTAATGAGACAACCGATAGAATGTTTAAGCAATTTGTTACAGAATTGTCAAACCAAAAAAAAATCAATCGAATCCGATAGCTATCGGATGCTTAAAATTGTCAAGGCTGCTGGCTTTTTACTTATTAGCGGTAATGTTTTAATGTTGGCTTTGGCTGGCATTTACTTGCAGTCTGTGTCAAACCGTTAAATATTTTATACTTTGTTGCCATTGTCAAATTGCACAATTGCTTTTTCCTTTTGTCATGCCACAACCTGGACAGTCAAAACCGAAAAGTCGTTTATAAATACAAAGAGTCGGGGACTCATTAAATAAAAAGTCACGAGGAATGAAAAATAATCCAATCAGTCCTAAAATTAGAATTGTTGTCACAATTGTCTTGCTACTAATTTTTAATTGTTGTACCGTCATTCTTTTTCAATGTTGCATAACGTTTGCATGTTGGATTTGGCGGGCAATTACTTGCAGTCTGTGTCAAACCGCTAAGAATTTTACTTAATGTTAAATGTGTCAAGTTGCCCATAACTGCTCGTTGTTATCGTAGGTGGTGTTAGGCAATGTACTTTATTCTTTACACTGTTTTTCTAGCTTTTCTTTCAATAAAATTAATTCTTCTAATGTATTACAATGATCATATGCTTTTCGTTTGATAGCAATGTCTAAATAATACAATGATTTTTTACAAGAATCCATGTTGGCAAAAAGAAGAGCTAGATGAGTATATGAAATATTAAATCTACCATTATTCTCAAGTGCTAGGTAGTAATCTTCAATTGCACCGATATTATCACCTAAAGCTTCTTTACACATTCCTCTATTGTCATATGCCATTGAATTGTCACTATTTAAAATAATTGCTTTGTCAAAGTCTTCAATAGCTTTTTTTACACTATCTAACATTATATAACATGCACCTCTATTATTATAAGAAGACCAATATTTACTATTTTTCTCAATAGATAAGTTGAAATCAACAATTGCACCTTTATAGTCTTTTTCTTGCACTTTTCTGTAACCAGAATTATGATATTGAATATAGGAAGGCGAACAACTTATTAAAATAATTGTTATAAATAATAAACTATTATATTTTGATTTCATATTATTTAGAGATTATTAGTCATTCTAAGTATATTGCCTAACGGTTCAATGTTGGATTTGGCAGGCTTTTACTT
>MENF01000147.1:219-399 GCA_001769035.1 Bacteroidetes bacterium GWA2_32_17 | reverse complement strand
TGTTTGCACATTGTTATATTTGTCAAATTGCCCATAACAGCCTGCTAAATTTTAACCGTGTGTTAGCGTTTCGTTGGTTTTTTGTATATTAATTGATTATTGAAAAGTAATAGCCTAATAATGTGTCCTTACCGCCTGATGTATAATGCTCCATTAATTTTAATTCATTTGGGTCAAGCA
>MENF01000147.1:0-147 GCA_001769035.1 Bacteroidetes bacterium GWA2_32_17 | reverse complement strand
CAGGTGTAAAATTCCAATTCCCAACAGAAACGGTGTCCCCATTATTGTCAATGAAAATATATTGTTGATTATTTTTTATTTCAAGGATTGCATTTAAATATTTCCATTCGTCTGCTATGTTTACTAATCCAGTTAATTTCCAATTAT
>MENF01000146.1:124-3181 GCA_001769035.1 Bacteroidetes bacterium GWA2_32_17 | reverse complement strand
TTATTTCTTGCAATTTATTTTATTATTTTATAACATTATTTAACTGGATATTAATTTGTTGAATACTTTTTAAGTGACGACTATTTATATTCTCGATTTTGGCTAAAACTGATTTTCAAAATTTTTATTTGCCATTACTAATCATCCTGATCTTGTCGAAGGAAGGTAGTGGCAAATAAACCAATCCAATACTGACTTTAGTCCAAAAATAATGTCAAAAAGCAATTTATTTTTATTTTCTAAAATTTATAATGCAACTTTTTTAAAAAAAATTAGTCTATGTAAAAATTTTATTTAATTTTGTCGCAAATTTTAATGTTTAACTAAAAAAAATTATTATGAAAAAATTTACTATTTCTGCTCTTTTAGTAGTTTTTGCATTTGCTACATTCGGACAAAATGCAATTATCCATAAAAATGTATTGAATCAACTTGTTAGCACTAACACAAATGTGATTCAGAACACTAAAGACATTCAGGCTGTAATTTGGTCTGATAACTTTACAACTCCTGCAAATTGGACAATTACCAATGAAGTAGGAAATACTGATAACTGGGTTATAGGCACAACAGGCCCTTCTGGTAGTTATGCTATTGCACCTATTGCTTCTACTTCTGGTGGCAATTTTGCTCTTTTTGATTCTGACTTAATGTGCAGCGGAAATCAAGTTGGTAACCTTACAACAACTAATAACATTGATTTAACCGGTCATACTGCTGTTACTTTAAATTTCGAACAGTATTATCGTCGTTTTTATGATAGTACATTTGTATTTGTAAGTACAAATGGAACTACCTGGACAAAATTTGTTGTAAATGCTTCTTTAGCTGTTAATGGATCTACTGCAAATCCACTTGCAACAAGTATTAATATTTCTTCGGCTATTACTGCAAGTCCTTCGACTGTGAAAATTCGTTTTCAGTTTTATAGCCCAACCGGGATGGCAGGTGGTTCCGAAGGTTGCGGATATGCATGGATGGTTGATGATGTTAGCATTTCTGATGTTACTGCTACCGCTCCTGATTTAACTGTAACTGCTGGTGAAACAAATGGTATGACTCCACTTGAACATGCTATGTTTGCTTTCGGTGCTAATGTTGCTAATAGTGGGCTTGACCTTAACTCTGCCACTAATTTAAACATATCAGTTACTCCTGGTCCTTATACAGACGCTGTTGCTATTCCTGTTCCTTTAGCAATGAGTGCCAATGTTGATGTAAACTCTACCAATTATTTTACAGCTACATCTTTAGGTAGCTATACAGTTACTTATGCAGCTCCTGTTACCGGCGATCCAACTCCTGCAAACAATACTGCAACTACTACATTTACTGTAACTGATTCTACATGGGCTGCTGACGATGATACTCCTATTGGTGCTGTTGGTAGCAATACTTCTCCTATTACTTTCGGTAACTTATATGCAGTTTTAGCTAACGACAATATTACTTCAGTTTCAGTAGGATTTGGAACTGTTTCTGCAGATTTAGCTTTTACTATTTCACTTTATTCTGTTGATCCTTCAACAGCCGAAGCAACTCTAGTATATACTACACCCTCACTTACTAGTACCGTAGCAATGTCAAACGTTATGACAATTTTCAATATTGTTGATCAAGCAGTAACTCCCGGATTAATTTTCTGCGCTGTTGATCAGCTTACAGCTACTAATATTGCTGTTTTATATGATGCTAGTGGATCTATTTATGCTTTAAGTGGAACTGCAGTTGGTGTAATATCTGGTTTTGGAAACCCATTTGTTCGTATGAATAATGGTCTTATTACAAATATAAAACCTGTTGAAATGGGTAAAATTAGTGTTTATCCAAATCCTTCAACTGGCAACTTAACAATTGTAAATGCTCCTAATTCAAATATTGAAGTTTACAATTTAGTTGGCGAATTGGTTTTCTCACAAAACAGTGTAATGTCAAAAGTTGATCTTTCTTCTTTAACCAATGGTTCATACATTGTTAAAGTAACAACTAAAAATGGCGTTTACAACGAAAAAATTAATATTGTTCGCTAATAAATAATATTTTTATATTTAAAAATCCTCGGGTAAACCCGAGGATTTTTTTTATTTTTACATTTAAGTATAATAATATGAATGACTTTAATCCACTTTCACAAGAAGAACAAAAAGTAATATTACAAAAAGGAACTGAACTTCCATACTCAGGAGAATACATTAACAATGTGCAAGAGGGAACGTATTTATGTAAACAATGCAACAAGCCATTATTTAGTTCGGTTGATAAATTTGAATCGAACTGCGGCTGGTCTTCATTTGACGATGAGATAAAAGGAGCGGTTATTAGAAAAACTGATGCCGATGGTAAAAGAACTGAAATTACATGTGCAAATTGCGGAGCACATTTAGGTCATGTTTTTGAAGGCGAAGAATTTACAAATAAAAACATAAGACATTGTGTAAATTCAATTTCATTACATTTTCTTACATCAGTTATTGATACAATACCAGAACGTGCAATTTTTGCAGGCGGTTGTTTTTGGGGAGTGGAATATTATTTTAAAAATATTCCAGGAGTAATTTCAACTACAGCAGGATATGTAAATGGAAAAACTGATAATCCAACTTATGAGGACGTTTGCTCGCACATAACAGGACATGCCGAAGCAGTTGAAGTATTTTTTGACCCCAAATTAATTTCTTTCGAAAAACTTGCAAAGCTGTTTTTTGAAATACACGATTTTACTCAAATAAACAGACAAGGTCCCGATGTTGGCGACCAATATCGTTCAGCAGTATTTTATTTAAGCGAATATCAAAAACAAATTGCAAAATCGTTAATTAATTTATTATCAAAAAAGGGTTACAAAGTAGCTACAGAAGTAATACCAGCCAAAGTATTCTGGAAAGCAGAAATTTATCATCAAAAATATTACGAAAAAAAAGGTGGAATGCCATATTGTCACTCACAAAAAAAGATTTTTGACTAAATAGTGTCTGTCCATAAAGTCAAAGATTTTCAAAAATGAAAGTCCAAAACCTCAAGACCCAAGTCTCAAATCCCAAGCCCCAAACTTGGGAT
>MENF01000145.1 GCA_001769035.1 Bacteroidetes bacterium GWA2_32_17 | reverse complement strand
GTGAGGACACAAACAATGGCAGTGAGGTTTTCAAAACTTCGCAAGCCTTGTTATCGAACTTTATATTTCAGACTCTTGACTTTATGGACAGGCACTAAATAGTGTTTGTCCATAATGTCCAATTTTTACCGTTTTAAGTATATGTAAGTCGTTATTTCTTTTTAATTTTTATTGCTCTAATTTCAAAATTATAATTATTTAGCTGTATTACAATACTATATACTCCTTCATTAAAATTTTCGGTATTTAAAATATGCTCATTGTAACCAATATTTTGAATTCCTTTCGGAATAAACCTAATTCTTTTTCCAAATTCATCATAAACATTAATACTTACTTCATTACTTTTGGTTAGAAAATATTTTATATTTATTGAGTTTATAAAAGGATTGGGATAGACGCTTAATTGCAAATTGTTATCTTTGTTATAATAATCTACTGCTTTAAATCCCAAATGAGTATTATTTAGAGAAAACGAATCAATTAAAGAATCTTTTATATTGTAAAATTTAAAATTAATACTGTCGTTATTTGTATTTGCTATAATTGCTCCAAAGTCATCGGAATAAAATTTTTGGGTGCCCGGATAATTATTAAAAGTGCTATACAATGGGCTTCCACTTGCACCACAAATAAAATAAGATAAACTATCAATAAATAATCTTTCATAATCGTGGTCGTGCCCGCCAAATACAGCAGTAGCACCCCATGTTTTATATTGCCACTGGGAAGAAATATTACTTCCATGCAAACCGGAAGAATAAGGCGGGTGATGTAAAAAAACCAAATTATAAAAAGAGTTTGAGTTTAACAATGCATTTTGTAGCCAACTTGCCTGAACAGAGGTATCGGTATTTCCATCAGGTTCGGAGGTGTCGCTGTTAAGAATAAAAAAATGCACATTACCTTTAATAAAATCGTAATATCTTTCGTTTCCGGGTAAAGAAAAATAATTCTGATAATCAGTTAATCCGGTTCCTTCCAAATCGTGATTACCAAGTGTTGGGAAAAAACGGTTAACTGTATCACCTGCACCGTATGAGCCAACATAAGGGGAAATATACTCATGATAAAACTGTCCTATTTGATAATCAATAGTTCCTAAATATTGAGAATAATTGTCGCCTGTAGTAACAATAAAATCGGGGTTAAAACTTTTTACTAAAACCGAAACCTGATAAGCATTTGTATCGCCACCTTTAAAATCGCCAATAATAGCAAACTTTTGTCCAAACAACGTGTAGGGAATGATTAATAAAAAGGAAAGGTAAAATTTTATCATTTTTTCTTCAAATAATAATTGTTTAAACAAATTTACGTTTTTATTTATAATTTACATTAATAAATTTATTTTTAAAAATTCCGTTTATTCTTTTGCCTTATATTTTTATCTTTGCAAACTATGATTGAGGCAAAAGGAATTACAAAATCATTTGGTGACTTTCAGGCTTTAAAAGGTATTGATATGCGAATCGAAAAGGGTGAAATAATTTCGATTGTAGGTGCAAGCGGTGCCGGAAAAACCACGTTACTTCAAATTATTGGAACGTTAAGTCGTCCCGATACAGGTTCGGTAATTATGAACGAAACAAATATTTCGCAGTTAAATGAACGTCAGCTTGCAAGGTTCCGAAATAAAAACATAGGATTCGTATTTCAATTCCATCATTTATTACCTGAATTTACTGCATTAGAAAATATATGTATTCCCGGATTTATTGCAAATAATCCACGTTTAGAAGTTGAACATCGTGCAAAAGAATTACTTGGTTTTTTAAATGTTTTAGACCGTTCTAATAATAAACCAAAACAATTATCGGGTGGCGAAAATCAGCGGGTTGCAATTGCCCGTGCATTAATAAATAATCCGAAAGTTGTGTTAGCCGACGAGCCAACAGGAAATTTAGATTCTGCAAATACTCAGGAATTTTTTAGTTTGTTATTGTCGTTGCGTGAACGCTTTAATCAGACATTTGTTATTGTAACACATAATACTGAGCTTGCCAATGTTTCGGATAGAATTTTTGTGATGCAGGATGGAAAAATTATAGATGAGGTTACTACAATTAAACATATAACGGATTTCAAATCAAAAAATTGAGATTTATCAGTATATACAAAGAGAATAATTCAAAAATTAGCAAATATTTTGAAAAAAATCTCATGAAATTACAATTAAATCTACAAACCTTAAAGTATTCTGCTAACGGCAGTCTGTTTAAAAACTTCAATTTTTTATTAAGGGGACTTCTAAAAATACGCTACATTTACGTCATTCCTTCCCCGTATCAAAGTACGGGGTAAACTCCAGCAGGAATCTATTCAAATAAAAGCATTGCTTCTTAAAGAAGCAATGCTTTTGCTACTATGCGATAGCGAATAATCTCCTTTAAAATTGGAGTGAAGAGACGGCAGTCTTTCGACAAGCTCAAGATGACAGCCTGCCATGACGAAATTATTAATTTTTAGAACCCACCTTAAATCATTTTTCAAATATACATGTTTATAAGATGTTACAAAAACAATATTTGATAAAAATAAGGGTAACTAATCAGAGTCAAAGTTAATTTGATTTTTTATTTAACATACAAGTTCTTCTCTCAAATATTATGTCACGCAAAGCTCGCAATGCCCGCAAAGTTTTAAGCACGCAAAGTTAAAAAAAATCATTAATGATTTTTTTCATTGCGTGCTTACAGCGTGTTTACTATTCAAACCATAAAATCTCATAGTCATTTTTTCTTTTTACTTATTATAATTTTCTATATTAACCCCGTTGGATACCAATTTTTATTTTCATACCACATTTCTATAGGAATTATATAACGGGGTTCACCCCGTGAGATAGTTAAAAAAAGAGTGAACTATTTTAAAGAGCAATTATCTAACGGGGTAAATTGCGAACTTTGCGACTTTGCGTGACAATTTTTACGCATACTGAATAGTTACAAATAAGGTTTTTAGACAGCCTGAATAGTGGAGCTTTTAATTATCTTACTTTTGCAAGTATTTCTTTTGAATATTTTTCGGCTTTTAAATTTTCTTTTATTGCTTTAAAAGCTTTAATTGTGTATTCTACATCTTCTAAAGAATGAGCAGCAGTTGGAATTATTCTTAACATTATAACACCTTTAGGAACAACTGGATAAAGCACTATTGAGCAAAATACTTTGTAATTTTCGCGTAAATCGAAAGATAAATTTGTAGCTTCTGGTATGCCACCATCTAAGAATACAGGTGTAACAGGCGATTGAGTATTGCCAAGATCAAATCCTTCAGCTTTTAATCCGCTTTGAATAGCTCTAACAATTTCCCAAAGATGTTCGCGAATTTCTGGATGAGTTTGTAAAAGTTCTAAACGTTTTAATGCACCAAAAACCATAGGCATTGGTAACGATTTTGCGTAAACTTGCGAACGCATACTATATCTTAAATAGTCAACAACTGTTTCGTTCGACGCAACAAATCCTCCGATACCTGCCATTGATTTTGCAAAAGTTGCAAAATAAATATCTATTTTGTCTTGAACCCCAAAATGTTCGCCTGTTCCTGCTCCAGTTGCACCCATTGTGCCAAAACCATGAGCATCATCAATCATAAAACGAAAATTAAATTCTTTTTTAAGATCTGCAATCTCTTTTAATTTACCTAAATCGCCTGCCATTCCAAAAACACCTTCAGTAATTAAAAGGATTCCTCCTTTGGTTTGTTCGGCAACTTTTGTTGCATGTTGTAATTGTAAACGTAATTTGTCAATGTTGTTATGAGGAAACACAAAACGTTTACCAATGTGCATACGTAAACCGTCAATAATACAAGCGTGTGCACCACTATCGTAAACTACAACATCATTTCTGGTTAATAAAGAGTCAAGTATAGAAACCATTCCCTGATAACCAAAGTTAAGTAAATATGCATCTTCTTTTCCTTCAAACTTGGCAAGTTTTTGTTCTAATTCTTCATGAAGTGAAGTGTGTCCTGACATCATTCTTGCTCCCATTGGATAAGCCAAACCCCATTTTTCAGCTCCTTCAGCATCTGCTTTTCTAACTTCAGGATGATTAGCTAATCCTAAATAATTGTTTAAACTCCATGTTAATACTTCATTACCACGAAATTTCATGCGAGGTGCAATTTCACCTTCTAATTTTGGGAAGGTAAAATAACCATGGGCAACACTCTGATATTGCCCAAGTTCACCTTTTTGTGTTTTAATTCTATCAAAAATATCCATTTTTATAAGGTTTAGTTTATAACCTGCAAAGTTAATTATTATTTTAGGTTGAAAAATGTTTTTTAATTGGAATTTATTTAAAATTTGAAAATTGTATTTACAGAATCATCAATATTATAGTGTAAGATTAAAATTTTTCATCTTTTTATAATTTTAATCAGATAATTAATGTATAAATTTATATTTTTGCAATCTTTGTAAATGTAATTAATGAAAGAAATTCCTTCAAAATATAATCCTGCTTTAATTGAAGATAAATGGTATAGTTACTGGCTCCAAAATGGCTTTTTCCATTCTGTACCTGATGATAAACCTCGCGACTTACGATATACAATTGTAATTCCACCACCAAATGTTACAGGAGTTTTACACATGGGGCACATGCTTAATAACACGTTGCAAGATGTGCTTATTCGCAGAGCCAGAATGTTAGGAAAAAATGCTTGTTGGGTTCCAGGCACCGATCATGCATCTATTGCTACTGAAGCAAAAGTGGTTGCAAAATTAAAAGAACAAGGCATTGATAAAAAATCACTTTCTCGCGATGAGTTTTTAAAACATGCATGGGAATGGAAAGAAAAACATGGTGGTATAATTTTAGAACAACTTAAAAAACTTGGTGCATCGTGCGATTGGGAACGCACAAGCTTTACAATGGACGAAAAATTATCGGAAAGTGTAATAAACGTTTTTATAAAGTTATATAAAAAAGGATTAATTTATCGTGGTATTCGAATGGTAAATTGGGACCCGCAAGCAAAAACTGCCGTTTCCGACGAAGAAGTTTTATATCGCGAAGAACAATCGAATTTATATTATGTTAGATATAAAATTGTTGATTCAGAAAATTTTATAACAATTGCCACAACTCGTCCGGAGACTATACTTGGAGATACTGCAGTTTGCGTTCACCCGGAAGATGAAAGATATGCTCATTTGAAAGGCAAAAAAGTTATTGTTCCTTTAGTGAATCGTATCGTGCCTATTATTTTTGATGAATATGTTGATCGTGAATTTGGAACTGGTGCTCTAAAAATCACACCTGCTCATGATATCAATGATTATCAATTAGGAATAAAACACCTTCTCGAAAATATTGATATTTTTAATGATGATGGTACCTTAAGTGAAAAAGCTCAATTGTTTATTGGCCTAGATCGCTTCGTTGCTAAAAAACAAATTGTTCCAGAACTTGAAAAAGCAGGGAATTTGGTAAAAATTGAGCCATATAATAATAAAATTGGTTATTCAGAAAGAACAAATTCTGTAATTGAACCAAAACTTTCATTACAGTGGTTTGTTAAGATGAAGGAGCTTTCAGTTCCGGCTTTAAAAAATGTTTTAAATAACAACATCCAAATTATTCCCGCAAAGTATAAGAATACATATAAGTATTGGTTAGAAAATGTAAAAGATTGGTGCATTAGTCGGCAGTTGTGGTGGGGGCATCGAATACCTGCTTGGTATATTAAAAACACAAATGAATTTGTTATTGCTAAAGATTTAACAGATGCTTTAATCCTTGCAAATAATAAGTTTCCAGATATCACTGAATCAGATTTAAAACAAGACGAAGATGTTCTCGATACTTGGTTTTCATCGTGGCTTTGGCCAATTTCTGTTTTTGATGGAATAAACAAACCAAACAATGCCGAAATTAAATATTATTATCCAACAAATGATTTAATTACTGCTCCCGAAATTTTGTTTTTTTGGGTTGCGCGAATGATAATTGCAGGCTACGAATTTGTTGGCGACAAACCTTTTTCAAATGTTTATCTTACTGGTATTGTTAGAGATAAACAAGGACGAAAAATGTCGAAATCCCTCGGCAACTCACCCGACCCAATAGAATTAATAGAAAAATATGGAGCCGATGGCGTTCGTGTTGGCATGTTGTTATGTTCGCCTGCTGGTAACGATTTGCCATTTGATGAGGCACTTATGGAACAAGGACGTAATTTTGGCAACAAAATCTGGAATGCATTTAGACTTGTTAATCAATGGCAAATTGACGAAAATATTGAACAACCCGAACATTCGAAAATTGCTGTAGAATGGTTTACTTCTAAATTAAATAAAACTATTGAAAATGTTAATGATGACTTTTCGAAGTACAGAATTTCGGAAGCACTTATGGAAATTTACAAATTATTTTGGGATGAGTTTTCATCATGGTATCTCGAAATAATTAAACCAGCTTATCAAAAACCAATTGATAAAAAAACTTTAGAATACAGTTTGCAGTTTTTTGAAAAACTAATGAAATTGTTGCATCCTTTTATACCTTTTATTACCGAAGAAATCTGGCACTTGATAAAAGATAGAGATGAAAAAGATTGCATCATGGTTTCTGATATGCCCAAAACTGAACCGTTTAAAAATAATTTTCTAAATAATTTTGAAGAAATTAAAGAAATAGTTTCAAATATTCGTACTATCAGAACCGAAAAAGGAATTGCTGTTAAAGATTCTATCGAATTATTTTTTAACTCAAATAACGAAAATGTAGAAACTGCATTAATGCCAATTATTTCAAAATTATGTAATTTGAGCGGAGTTATACAAACATCCCAAAAAATCGAAAATGCCGCATCTTTTAGGGTTAATACAATAGATTATTTTATTCCAATTAGTACTAAAATAAATATTGAAGATGAAGTTAATAAAATGCAACAGGAACTCAATTACCTTAAAGGTTTTTTAACATCTGTAAATAGTAAATTATCTAATCAAAAATTTGTTGATAATGCCCCTGAACAAGTTGTAAAGGTTGAATTAGTCAAAAAATCTGATGCCGAAACAAAAATTAAATCTCTCGAAAATCAAATACAAGTATTAACAATTAAACAATAATAAAATGAAAAAAACAATTTTTTTTACATTACTTTTTGTAGCAATTATTTTTGCTTCGTGTAATAATTCTGGTAATAATGAAGGAAATGCTACTGATTCAACAAATGTTAGCGAAAGTCCTAAAACAACTTTAAAAGTTACAAAACAATTTGTTACGCAACCTGATGGGTCTGTTAATGAATATGCAGTAAACGTAACAATTGACTACAACGAACAAGAAGTAAAAGTTAACTTTGCTGATAGTACCGAAAAATCATTTTCAGTAAAAGTTGTTTCGTTTGAGAAAAAAGTTGAAGGAACATTAATGAAAGTTACTGATGGCAAATATATCGAAGTATTTGTTTCATCTGGTGTTCAACCACAGGTTACCTTTACTTCAGACAGGGGCAGGGGTAACATGACTTTTATGTAATTTTGTAATATGTTTATTTGTTAAATGTGTTCATGTTTAACAATATAATTTTATTATGATTTTACTCACATAAATATTGTTTCCAATTTATATATTAGCCAAAATTATAAAATAAAACAAATGTCAATAACTAAATTAGCACAAATGTTTGATGTGCTTAAAAGCAAAAGCAAAAAAAGATTGATTGCAGCTTATGCAAATGATGCTCATACAATTGGTGCTGTAAATCATGCTGTTGAAAAGGGTTTAATTGATGCAACACTTGTTGGTGATGAAGCTACAATTAAAAAAGTTTGCGAAGATCATAAAATTGATGTAACAAAGTTTAGAATTATTCAGGAAGCTGATGAGATTAAAGCTACCGAAAAAGCAGTCGAACTTATTAAAGCAGGCGAAGGCGATATTTTAATGAAAGGATTGGTTAGTACCGATAAATATATGCGAGCTATTCTTAGTAAAGATAAAGGAATTATGGAAAGCTCAAATTCTATTTTAAGCCATATTTCTGTTATAGAAACGCCTAATTATCATAAACTTATAACCGTTGCCGATGTTGCAATAATTCCGCTACCCGATTTAAAACAAAAAATTGCTATAACAAATTATCTTATCAGAACTGCAAAAGCATTGCAAATTAATAAACCAAAAGTTGCAATACTAGCAGCAACCGAACAAATGCTTCCGGGAATGCAAGCATGTGTTGATGCAGCAATAATTTCAAAAATGGCAGACCGTGGACAAATAAAAGGTGCTTTTGTTGATGGACCATTAGCTTTAGATGTGGCAATAGATAAAGAAAGTTGCGAAATAAAAAAAATAGAAAGTACTGTTGCCGGTGATGCCGATTGCATTTTGTTCCCAAATATAGAAGCTGGAAATGTGTTTTTTAAAACAAATACCAAACTTTGCAAAGGCGAACTTGCAGCAGTGGTTTTTGGTGCAAAAGTCCCTGCCATTCTTACCTCACGTGGCGATAGTGAACTTACAAAGCTTTATTCTATTGCTCTAGCAGCACTTATTGCAAAATAGAAATTCAAATTTATCAATCTTTTTTTCTTGTCATTCTGATACTTTTTTTGTCATTCTGAACGATTAGTGAAGAATCTTAAATCTAAACAATAAAATGCAAAACATTAATATTTCAAGAGAAGAAAACATTCAGTTAATTTTTGATTTTATACATCGTGCAGAATTTCATCATGTAATGTGGTTTCAGGAAGTGTCGAAGCATTTAGGAACTGCAAAAGCCTACGAAATACTATCTGATGTTTACGAAAAATCATTTGACAATCAAAAAAAACGACTTTCAAAAACTTTTAATGTAGATTTGAATAACAATTTGCCCTCAAATTTAATTTATCTTTCTGATGAAAAATTAATCGAACTTCTCGAAAATATTGCTATTAATTGGTTGGCAAATGATGGAATTTGGTTTCAGGAAGTTGAGTTCACAACAAGCATGAACGATGCAAAGCATTGTAATGATGCATGCTGGGCTCAATTCTCTCCTTTTGAAGCATGGTCAATTAAAAAGTTCTTAAAAATGCATGAGTTCCCCGGACTTGATGGACTAAAAAAAGCATTAAATTATCGTTTATATTGCATTATAAATAAACAATCTGTAAATACAGAAACTGAAAACAGTTTTGTTTTTCAAATGGACGATTGCCGAGTTCAATCGGCACGTAAACGTAAAAATTTAGCCGATTATCCATGTAAATCAGCAGGAATAATTGAATATACTGAATTTGTAAAAGCTATTGACTCGCGAATAAAAACTGAATGTGTTTGTTGTCCACCTGATACTCATCCCGAAAGCCATTTTTGTGCTTGGAGGTTCTATTTGTAATCGCTTACATTGAATAATTTTAAGTTTTGTTAATTAAATTTCTCAATAGGTATCGGATGTTGGAGATAAATCAATAATGGCTTGGATTTAGTAAAAGAAATTTTGGCTAAAGCCACTCCCTCTTCACAATTCAAACCACGACCTGAAGGTCGTGGCAATAGATGGTCGTGGCAATAGATGGTCGTGGCAATACATCTCGGATTTTTTGCATTTTAGTTCTGCATCAGTATAAAAATTTAATAGGAAAGATGTCTCATAAATTAATTTTACTTTTGTGCAAATATTTTTTTGATGGCAAAAATTGGATTTGAACCCATTGTTAGTGCAAAAAACATTTTTAAATCTTTTAAAACTGTTAAGGCTCTTAATGGTGTTGATTTAGAAATTTTACCTGTCGAATACACCGCTTTACTTGGTCCGAATGGTGCCGGAAAAACTACTTTGGTTGAAATTATTGAGGGCATTCAAAATCCAGATAGCGGCGAAATTAAAATTTTTGGGAAACATTGGAAGGGCAACAAAGATGAGCTATACGATAAAATTGGTTTGTCGTTTCAGGAAACACGTTTCGAAGACAAAATTACAACAAAAGAAACTTTAAAAATGTTTGCTTCTTTCTATGGGTTGGGCAACAAAAGAATTGATGAAATTTTGAACATTGTTAATTTAGAAGAAAAAAGTAAATCTTATGTTGTAAATCTTTCAGGTGGTCAGCGTCAGAAATTGGCACTCGGTATAGCACTTTTAAATAACCCTAAATTGCTGATTCTTGATGAACCTACAACTGGGCTTGACCCAACTGCTCGTCGAGAAATATGGTCAATTCTTCATTCATTAAAAAAAGAGCAAGGCACCTCAATGATTTTAACTACCCATTACATGGAAGAAGCCGAAAATCTTTGCGATAAAATTATTATTTTGGACAACGGAAAAGTCCTTTCAAAAGGTACTTTAAAAGAATTAATATCTGATTCCGATTCAGGCGAAATTATTGAGTTTAAAGTTAGCGACAAAAATAAATTGCCTGATTTTTCCGGCTATAACGATGTGCGAAATATTAACTTTGACGAATCTACTAATTTAGTAACAATTAACATTGTAAATACATCAATTGTTTTACCCGAAATAATTAATTTACTAAACAATGCAAATTGTGAAATTTCTGAACTTCGTTGCCGATACGTTACTCTCGACGATTTATTTATTAAAATGACAGGCAGAAAACTAACTGATTAACAAAAAACAATGATTAAGCAATTCACACAACTTTTATCAATTCAGTTTAAAGAGTTTTTTCGTGAACCCGGAGCATTATTTTGGTCATTTATTTTTCCAATATTAATGTCGCTTGCATTAGGAATGGCTTTTTCCGATAAACCCGAAATAGTGCAAAATGCTGCAGTTATTTTACCCCAAAACAATGAAAACTCAATTCTTAAAAATTTTCTTAAAACAAATTGCACTAAACTAAAAAATAAATATCAAATAATAAATAATAACGATAATATCGGAAAAACTATTTCTAATTTTCAAGTTGTTACAAAAACTGAAAGTGAATTAATGATGAAGCGAGGACAAATAGAAATAATAATATCCGAAGAAAATAAAAAAGTAAATTATTATTTCGACCCTGCAAATGCATCATCACGATTAGCATACATTTTAATTTCGGGAACAATAGACAATAAAAAATTAATTTCTGACAATTCTATAATTAAACCATTAGAAGCCAAAGGTATGCGTTATATTGATTTTTTAGTGCCAGGTTTGTTAGCAATGGGAATAATGAGCTCCAGCTTGTGGGGAATTAGTTATAGTTTAATTAGCAAACGTTCAAAAAAACTTTTACGAAGAATTGTTGCAACTCCAATGAAAAAATCGCTTTTTATGTTTACAATGTTTTTATCACGTTTTACTTTTTCTATACTCGAAGTAGTTGTATTGCTTGTTTTTGCCCGTATTGTTTTTGGAATTACAATTCAGGGTAGTATGTTCGCATTTGCAGGAATTTTAATTAGTGGTTGTTTTTTCTTTATGGGGTTGGCTATTCTTTTAGCTTCACGAACATCAAATACTCAGGTTGGCAATGGACTAGTTAATTTATTTACAATGCCTATGATGTTACTTTCGGGTATTTTTTTTAGTTATAATCATTTTCCGGATTTTGCAATACAAATAATAAAATATTTACCGTTAACCCTTTTTACTGATAGTTTACGAAGTGTTATTAACGAAGGTGCAGGGCTAAATGAAGTAATTGTACCAATTGTTATTTTATTTACAAGTGGACTAATTGTTTTTCTTACAGGTTTAAAAATTTATAAATGGTATTAGTTAGAGTCTGTCTATAAAGTCAGTGTTTGATTCAGAACTTAGAACATTCGCAAAGATCAGTGTAAACTCCGCGATCTCATTCTCCCTGTTAGATAATTGTTCTTTTATTGTTCGCTCTTTTTTTAAACTATCTAACAGGGCAAACACCTTAAAAAACAATATAAATGTGAGTAATGTTCGATCCGATAGCTATCGGATTTGAGGCTTGCGAAGTTTTGAAAACCTCACTGCCATTGTTTGTGTCCTCACAAACAATGACGGAATGACCCCGTAGCGAAGCGTACTGGGGCATAACGAAAATCGGACATTATGGACAAACACTATTTAGCTTATAAGTATATTACAACCACGAATTTGGCTATTGTCAAACCTGCCCATAACCTCAAAACCTCCGTCATTATATGTTTTCCCTAAATCTTGAGTTTCGATAAAAGAGCATGAATATTGGTTTGCAAGGTCAATAATATTTATTCCACCAGTTTTTTCGTTTGGCAAACAACTGAATGGGTCATAAGTATCGCGAATAATGACTTTCATCCACGGGGGACAATAATAAATCCCATTTTCTTTCGAATATGCCTGCGATAATAACTCTGTCATACCATATTCGCTATGAATTGTAGTAACCCCTAATTTATTGCAAAGTGTTTTATGTAATTCATTGCGGGTAATTTCTTTTCTTCGTCCTTTCATACCACCAGTTTCCATCACAATAAAATTATTAGGAAGTTTTTGAGGATACTTTTCCGAAAAATCCATTAAAGCAAAACTAACACCGAGCAAAATAGTTTTCTGTTTATTTTTTGATAAAATTTTCAATTTGTTATTGAGTTCATCGAAATTGTTAATGTAAAAATCGCTCAAATTATTTTCACTTTGTTTAATAAGTTCGTTAACCATATAAATTAACGAAGAACCATTTCTTTCCAAATAAGAAGGTAATAGTGCCAAAATGCAGTAATCGGATATGTTTCCGTAAAACAATTTAAAAGCCGATTCGAAACTTTTTTTATAAATTTCTAAATCTTTTACATAGTGTTTCGAGGTTTCGTTGCCCGTTGTTCCACTACTTATAAATATAATATTTTCTTTTGTTTTAAACGATTTTATTTTATGAGTTTTAAAAAATGTTACAGGTAAAAATGGGATTTTTTTAATATCATCAACTTTTTCGGGAATGACATTTAAAAGTTTAAGATATTCCTTATAAACTAAATTATTTTTTGCTTGAAAGCTAAATGTTTTTAATGCGAGAGTTTTAAAATCTGAATCGGAGTTTAGTGAAGTAAAATCATGTTTTTGCATAAAGGGTTATTAATGGCTTATATTTATAAAAAAATCAGCAGATATTATTTTTCTCATTCAATTAGCTTCTGCTCTTCTGGTGTAATTTCGTAAAGTTTGTAAACCAATTCATCAATTTGTTTTTCTAATTTAGTGGTATCTTTTTCATGTTGTTTTTGTGAAATAATTTTGTCAACAATTTCTATTATTATATTTTGTTTTTGTAGTGAAATACTTGGAATAGGAAAGTTTTTAAGATCTTCAACTAAAATTTTAGGAAATGCACCTTTAGTGGCTTTTGGAGATGAATTAAAATGATAAAAAGTAGCAAGTTTTGAATTAAGAATTGATAATAATACTTTTATTTTTATAATGCCATTCTTTTTTATAAGAATATTAATGATTGCAGGATCATTGTATGATTCTTCTGAAGTATAACCTGCGTATATTTTTGGATTAGTAATCTCTCTTACTAATATTCTTTCATTATTAAAATATATAGGTTCTCTTGGATTGGCAATCCCTTCACAATAATTTATATATTCTTTTCCATTCCAAATTACAGAATATGGTGTTATATCTTCACCCCATAGCCATTTTTTCCAACCACTTTTTGATTTTATACTATGATAAATTCTGTTTTTAATAGTAGCCTCGTTTTGACCTTGATATTTATCATAAGCGATTAAACCTTGACTTATTTCAGGGAAATATTCGCTTAATGTTTTCTTTTTGAATTTAATTTTAGAAATCAAATTTAAAGTATTAGCATTTAATTTAAAAACTAAAGCCCAATTTTGATTATTAGCAAGTAAAATTTCTTTTGTTGTTTTTGATAATGCTCTATTTATTAATTCTTTAAAGGAATTAATATTATGTGTAGGTCTATAATAAACAAAATCATCTGATTTTTTGTTGATAAATTGCGTGATAATACACCTTACAGTTGCTGAGCCCTCAAATACATTAAATTCAGTACAATCAAGTATTTCGTTTATTTGCCAATTATTGAAAAGATTTTCACGATATTTTTTTGCAAATACGTTAAACAAAATAGTATTTGGGATGATAAAAGAATTAATGCCGTTTGGTTTTAATAGTTTTTTGGAAAGATTAATAAAAAAATAATATATCTCAAAGTCGGGCACTTTACCCAATAAACTTACAACAATTTCTCTATAAGTATCTTTTATCGAAACTCCATACGGAGGATTACTAATAACGACATCAAATCCTTTAAAATCGCCATTATTATTAAGCACTTCGGGAAATTCAAAACGCCATTCAAAAGCATTATTTCTTTCATAAAAAACTTTTTCATCATTTACAGCTTTTTCTGACCTTTCAAGTTCTGCTTGTTTTGATTGTTTTGATTGTTCAATTTTTTTCTTATCCCCGCCGTAATCAATGTCTGGTTCGTGAAGGAATAAACCATTTTCGGGAAATAAATAATCGTATTCCCGCTTTAATTTATACAATTTTTGTAGTTTAGGATTATGTTGTTGAATTGCTGTAATATAATTTGCTTTAATGTCGGTTATAAATTTCTCAAGTTCCTGTTTTGCTTGTTTGTTGGTGCTGTTTTTATATGCTTCAACTGCATTTTGATACGAAAATATTGACCATTTTGAACTTTTAGCAATTTGTTTTAAATCAATATCTAAAGCAAAACGACTTATTAAAGAATTTCCGCATTTAATATTTATATCAATATTTGGTAATGTTTCGAGTTCAGTAAAATCGGGAGTTTTGTAATACGAACTCTTTAAAAGTTCAATCCACAAACGTAATTGGCAAATTTTAACTGAATTGGGATTTATATCAACTCCAAACAAACAGTTTTCAATTATAGTTTTACGTTCGTTAAAAATAGTTTCCTGTATTCGTTGACTCTCTTTATTTTGATAATTATATTCAAAAATGCCATTTTCGTCAGAAATTATTAATTCATCGTTGTCAACCTCAATTTCATAATCTTTTAATCGCTTTCCGTTTTTATCTACCAATATTCCAAGTTCCGATTTTATAACAATTAACTCATTAAGCACTGAAACCAAAAAATGACCTGAACCTACAGCGGGGTCGCAAATTTTAAGTGAATTAATAATTCCATTTGATGTTTTAATATCAATTTTTTCGATGCGGTTATAAAGTTCTTCAAAAGTATTTACTTCTGTTATCTTTTTTGATTTAAAATATTCGTTAAATTTTTGAACAACAGCCAATTGTAACGATTGACGGCTCATGTACATTGTTATAAAACCCGGTGTAAAAATGGAGCCATCTTTATATCCATTAATTTTTTCAAAAACTTTTCCAAGTACCGAAGCATTGATAATTGATTTATTCTCTTCTGCAATATCCTCGCAACCTTCGCTTGCAAAATCATAAGCATCTAAAAATTTAAGCAAATACTCAAGAGTAGGCAACTTCGAAATTTTCCTTTTTTCTTCTTTTAAAACAGTATTACTAATTAAATTAACAGCTTCGGAATTATCAAGTGAATTTATTTTTATTGTTAAATTTTCTAATTCAGAAAACTCGAACAATGAACTATTCAGATAAGGGATATGAGCATATTTCTGTTTAATATTTATTGTTCTGTCATTAGTATTTTTGGCTAATACCTGATGAAAAAGTTTATATAATTCATCAAAGTCATTGAGTGTTTCAGAATTTAAAAAACGATATTCCTTATTCCCTTTGTGATATGTTATAAGTTTACCTTCGAGTAATTTCAGAAACAAAATACGGTTTATCCATATTAAACAAAGCTCAAGAGCAACATTAAAAAGTTGTTCGTCTTTAGTTTCGCCATATACTGTTTTATCTTTAATTTTATTTAATGAATCTTCTGTAATTAAAATACTTATTGTGATTTCAATTAAAGAGCCGGCTTGTTTATCTTTTTCTTTTCTGCGAATTACATTTTTACTGCCATCTTTAACTTCTTCCAATCCAACAATGTGCAATAGTTCTTTATAAAAATTTTCGTTTAATGAATTGCTGTCATTAGCAAAAGGAACCTTTAAAAGAAAGAATGGGGATAGTAATTTTTGTAGAGCGATTAAATTTTTATCGTCTTCATAATTATTGTTTCTTAAAAATTCTTCATAATCTCTGATGTCAAAATAAATACAAGGAACTTCATCTTCAATTTGAGCAATAAATGGTTTTGCAATTGAATTATAAAAAAGATTAGTGTCGGTTGTTACTTTTTGCCCGTCACGCCATTCTTCATATTGTTTTACGAAAGAGCTATTTCTAAAAAACAACTTTTCGAAATATGAAGCTTCAAACATGTACCATTCATATATATTTGTTACAATAAGGTATTTTATGTCAATATTGTTTTCTTCAATGCGTTCTCTCAAATAATAAAGTACAAGTTCCTGAAATGCTTTAGAATTGGGCTTATTTTCAGAGAGCATTTCGATTTTGTTTTCAGGTCGTTTAGCTTCAATTATTACCCCAACTTTTTCTTTGTTGGTTTTACCAAGATGAATTACAAGGTCTTTAGAATCTTTTGTATTTATTTCGTTAATATTCTTGTAGTATGTGTCGAGTAAGAAATCGCGAATATGATTTTTTTGATTTTCTTCACGCTCAATTTCATCAACTTTACCTAAAAGGCGGATAAGATTAGATTTGAATAAATCAATCTCAGTTCTTAAAGGTCTTTGCTTTAAAAATGCTTTATTCAGTGATTTTTTGGGATTTATTTTTATGATTTTCATATTCAAAAATTTCAGAACAAAATTAAGTAAAAATTTGTTAATTAGTGTCTGTATATAAAGTCAGTATCTGAACTATAATGTTCGAGTTTGAGGCCCTGTTGAATATTCCGATAAATCGGAATTCTACAGGGTAAACATGCGAAGTTTTGAAAACCTCACTGCCTTCGTTTGTGTCTTCACAAACGATTTGCAATCTCTTTTTGAGCATATAATATGCACGCTTTGTTTGTGAGGACACAAACAATGGCGGAATGTAAATGACTGTTTTCAAAACAAGTTTACCCCGTAGCGAAGCGTACTGGGGCATAACGAAAAAATCGGACATTATGGACAGACACTAATTATATAAAACCAACTTTAATCAGTATTAAATAATATTAGAATAAATGTGTGTTTTTATTAACTAAAGTAAATTTTTAACGCACTCAAAGCAATAATAAAAAAGAATTACTATTCCAATATTTAATTGATAAACACCGAATTAGAAATTTATTATGTAAAGATGTCATTAAATATAAAATTATTACTACCTTTGCAATCATTTTTAATAAAAACTAAATTTTAAAATTTATGTATTTAACTGCAGAAAAAAAGCAAGAGCTTTTTGAGAAATACGGAAAGAGTAACGGAGACACTGGCTCTGCAGAAAGCCAAGTCGCATTGTTCTCGTACCGTATCGATCATTTAACAGGTCATTTAAAAGACAACAAAAAAGATTTTGCAACACAACAGGCGTTGCTAAAACTTGTAGGTAAACGCAAAAAGTTGCTTAACTACCTTAAAGATAATGATATTGCAAGATATCGTTCTATCATTAAAAAACTTAAGCTCAGGAAGTAAAAATAAAAGGCAATTCCAAAATTGCCTTTTTTTATATTAAAAAGAATAAAAAACAATAATTTATGTACAACGCATTAAAAAAGACAATCCAATTAAACGATGGAAGAACAATAGAAATTGAAACCGGCAAACTTGCAAAACAAGCTGATGGCTCTGTTGTTTTAAAAATGGGGAAAACAATGCTTTTAGCAACAGTAGTATCAGCTACGGAAGCGAAAGAGAATGTTGATTTTATGCCACTCTCTGTTGATTATCGCGAAAAATACGCATCAACCGGACGTTTTCCGGGCGGATTTATGAAACGCGAAGCTCGCCCTTCTGATCACGAGATATTGGTATCCCGATTGGTTGATAGGGCATTACGTCCACTTTTTCCGGATGATTATCATGCAGAAACTTTTGTAAACATTGACCTTATTTCTTGTGATAGCGATGATTTGCCAGATGCACTTGTTGGATTTGCTGCCTCATCAGCAATTGCTGTTAGTAATATTCCATTTCATGGTCCAATTTCGGAAGTTCGTGTTGCAAAAATTGATGGTAAATTAGTTATTAACCCATCACGCTCATCCCGCGAAAATGCTGATATTGATATGATGGTTGGAGCTACTTACGATAATATTTTAATGGTAGAGGGCGAACTTAACGAAGTTAGCGAAGAAGAAATGGCAGAAGCTATTCGTTTTGCACACGATGCAATAAAAACACAATGCAAAGCACAAATCGAACTTGCCGAACAATTAGGCGTTGTAAAACGTGAATACTGCCATGAACATAATGATGAAGAAATAAAAACCAATATCCGCAATTTCGCTTATCAAAAAATATATAATTTTATAAAGACAGCTACTGCTGATAAACACAAAAGAGCCGATGCTTTAAAAGCTATTCATGAAGAATTTATAACAACACTCACAGAACCCGACGAAAACATTCTGGCAATGGTTGTTCGTTATTATCACAATTTAGAGAAAGAAGCAATCCGCGAATATTACTTAACCGAACAAGTTCGTTTAGATGGTAGAAAATTTGACCAAATACGACCAATATGGAGTGAAGTTGATTATTTGCCAATGGCTCATGGTTCTGCAATATTTACAAGAGGCGAAACTCAGTCTTTAACTTCTGTAACATTAGGTACAAAACTCGATGAACAATTAATAGATGGAGCAGTATTTCAAGGAAAAGAACGCTTTTTATTGAATTATAATTTTCCTCCTTTTTCTACCGGCGAAGCTCGTCCATACAGAGGAGTTGGTCGTCGTGAAGTTGGGCATGGTAATCTTGCACACAGAGCTTTGAAAAGAATGATTCCAACTGATTATAACATTAATCCTTATACTATTCGTATTGTTTCAGATATTTTAGAATCAAACGGTTCATCATCAATGGCAACTGTATGTGCCGGCACATTGGCACTTATGGATGCAGGAGTTAAAATTAAAAAACCTGTAACAGGTATTGCAATGGGTTTAATTACCGATACAAAAACCGGAAGATTTGCTATTCTATCAGATATTCTAGGCGACGAAGACCATTTAGGCGATATGGATTTTAAAGTTTGTGGTACCCGCGATGGAATTACTGCTACACAAATGGATATTAAAGTTGATGGACTTTCTTATGAAGTTTTAAGCAAAGCTTTAGCTCAGGCACACGAAGGTCGTTTACACATATTGGGTAAAATTTTAGAAACTTTACATGAGCCACGTGCCGATTATAAACCACATACACCACGAATTATTAGTATGATAGTTCCTAAAGACCAGATAGGTGCAATTATTGGACCTGGTGGGAAAATTATTCAGGATATACAAGCAAAAACAAATACTACAATTACTATTGAGGAAGTTGACGACCATGGAATTGTGCAAGTTGCTGCTCCTAATGCAGATGCAATTGATATGGCAATTAAACGTATTAAAGGAATTATTGGCGATTTAGAAATTGGTGGAATTTTCGATGTAACCGTTAAATCTATAATGGAATACGGTGCATTTGTTGAACTTTTCCCCGGCAAAGAAGGATTACTTCATATTTCTGAAATTGAATGGCGGAGATTAAATAAGGTTGAAGATGCATTAAAACTTGGTCAAAAAATTCAGGTAAAATTACTCGAAATTGATAATCGTGGTAAAATGAAGTTATCACGAAAAATTTTATTGCCAAAACCTGAAGAACCAAAAAAAGAATCTAAAACAGAAACACATCAATAAGTACGACCTAAAATATTGTAAATTTGTTTTTCAGTAATTTCCCTTTAGGGATTAAGGGTAAAAAATTACTGAAAAACTAAAATCACATTTTTGATTAAACTTACTAATAAATTAAAAAGCGTTTAAAATTTTAAACGCTTTTTTTTTATATTTTTACGCTTTAATAAATTCATTTTGGGAAAAATAAAACAATTAGCCGGACAAACAGCTGTTTATGGTTTAAGCAGTATAATCGGAAGATTGTTAAATTATTTATTAGTACCACTTTACACAAATATTTTTTCAACTGGAGAATATGGTGTAGTTACCGAACTTTATGCTTATTTGTCCTTTTTATTAATTGTGCTTACTTATGGAATGGAAACCGGCTTCTTTCGTTTTTGGGAAAGTGAAAAAGGAAACATAAAAGTTTATTCAACTTCACTCATATCCCTTTTTGTGTCGTCGTTTGTGTTCATTGTTTTAGTAGTAGTTTTTTCAAAACCAATTGCTTCAGTTCTTGAATATAACAATCATTCCGAATATATAATATGGCTCGGTATTATTATTGGTTTCGATGCGTTAACAGCAATTCCTTTTGCTTATTTAAGACAACAAAATAAAGCATTAAAATTTGCCTTAATTAAACTGACAAACATTATTTTATTTATTGGATTAAATTTATTTTTCTTATTGTTGTGTCCTTTGTTAATAAAAAAAGGAATAATAATACCAAGCTGGATTTATAATCCAAATATTGGAGTAGGTTATATTTTTATTTCAAATATGCTCGCAAGCGTTTTTACTTTTATAATGCTTATCCCAACAATTAAAATTAAATTATCATTTGATACTGTTATCTGGAAAAAAATGCTCCTTTATTCTCTACCTATACTTATTGCCGGTTTAGCAGGAATGGTTAATGAAACTTTTGATAGAGCTATGTTAAAGCGATTATTAACAGATACTTCAACTGCAATGGACCAATTAGGAATATATGGTGCAAACTATAAAGTTGCAGTATTAATGACTTTATTTATTCAAACTTTTAGATATGCCGCCGAACCATTCTTTTTTAATCAGGCAAAAGAGAAAGATGCAAAGGAATTATATGCTCAAGTTATGAAATATTTTATAATTTTTGGATTAATGATTTTTTTAGGAGTATTGTTATATTTAGATATAATAAAATATTTTATTGGCGAAAATTTCCGCTCCGGCTTAAAAGTAGTTCCAATATTATTGCTTGCAAATCTGTTTCTTGGTATATTTTTTAATCTTTCAATTTGGTATAAACTCACTAATAAAACCCATTGGGGTGCATTTTTAGCAATATTCGGAGCTGCTATAACAATTAGTTTAAATTTCTGGTTGATTCCAATTATGGGTTACATGGGAGCTGCATGGGCTACTTTAGTTTGTTATTTTTTAATGATGGTAGTATCTTATGTTTTAGGAAATGTTTATTATAAAGTAAGTTACCCATTGTTACGAATAGGAATTTATTTTTTAGCTGCATTTGCAATTTACGCTGTTTCACTAATCGTTAAAATTGATTCATCTTCGATATCGCTACTATTCAACTCATTTTTATTTGTTTTGTACATTGTTTTTGTTTTATACATGGAGCTACTTTTAAAACAAAAATTAAAGTTAAAGTAAATCACAAAGAATATAAAATTCCCCTTAATAAAAAGTTGTGATGTGTAAAATGTTGTTATAATTTGTACACTTTGTTATTCCAATCTTGGTAATGCAATTAAATCGTCAACAATAAATGCCTGAGGATAATTTGACTGTATTAATTTGAATGCTTTGTATGATTCGTTACGATTACGAAAATCGCCAATCCGAACTTTAAAATATGGAGCTTCATATATTAAATAAGAATCGTAATCGGGAAATTCGTTATTTAAATTATTCCGCACTTTATTAGCAAGACTTTTAGCATCGGAACCAGAACCAAAATAAACCTGAACTCTGTATCCGGGAAAACCTTTTGCTTTTTGATTTATTTCGATATGCTTTGCAACAATTGCCTCAATTCGAGGTTCTTGATTTAAAGTTATTTTTCCACAACCTGCGTTAGTTTCGTTTAATTGTGAAAATATTTTTGGTTGCGAATAAATTTTATCCGTTAATAATAAAGCACAGATTAAAATAACAATATGCATAAATTATTTTTGATCGCGAATACTAAGAACTGGTATTGGAGAGTGATTGACCATTTGTTGAGCGTTAGGACCAAGCCAAAATGCAGTATTTGAAGGTTGCTCGGTCATAATAGCAATAAGTTCAGCATTTACTTTATTTGCATATTCAATAAGTATGTCAGTTTTATTTGAACCTACTATAATCTTTTTAATATATTTTACGTCTTTATTTTTAAAGTATTCTTCAACTTGTGAGCAATAAGAATTTAATTTAGAAACGTCATAAGATTTAACTTCCGAAACACCAACAATGTGTACAGTGAACTTAAATAAACGTGCTAATTCTGTTACAAAGGGAACTTTTTTTCGCGATTCTTTAGTTAAATCAATTGGCATTACAACATTACTTAATTTTTTATGCAGAAATCCGTTTCTGATAGTAATAATTGGACATGGGGCATTTGAAACAACCCTGTAAGCATTTGAACCAATCCAAAGCTCCTCGAAGCCACTTACACCGTGTGTTCCCATTATTATTAAATAAGCATCATCATATTTTGCCTGATTGGTAATTTCTTTATACACATTCCCTTGACGAATTTTATATTCTAATTTATTTTTAAGTTTATCTTTAAATTTGTTTACTAAAATACCCATAAAGTTGTCTAAAGATTTTCCAACTGACAAATTAAAATCTTTGAAATAAAAAGGTGTTTCAAAGTTTTTATTCTTTTTAACATGAATAATTGAAACATCGGCATTAATGGAATTAGCAAAAAAGATTGCATGTTCAAGGGCATTAATAGAATCTGCCGAAAAATCTATTGGTACAAGAATATTTTTCATATTATAAAATTTTTTAATTTTCAAAAATACAAATATTTATCATAGTTCAAAAATTTTGAATAAAGAAATTAAAGCAATCCTTTTTTAAATAATTTAACAGGCTGATTTTCATTAATATCATATTTTTTGGTAAACAAAAATTTTCGTACTTTAATGTAACCAGTTGCTTTTAGTTCAATTTTGTTTTTTAGTGCAGCAGTTATAAGCGAAAGTGGGTTTTCGGTGAGCTTACTATATTTAATGTCTATTCCAACATTTTGTGTTTCGCTTGAATTTGCCGGTATTCTGATTTTAGTTGATTTTTTCACTTTTCCTAAATTTACATTACTCAATGTTAAATCAATATTCACATCAGAAATTGTAAAAGCAAAATTATTATTATTTTTTACAGGTACCATTAACTCAAGTGAAATTTGTTCTTTTGTTATATTTTTAATGCTTACACCTTCGATGTTGCCAATTTCGACCTCACGTATATTACACGATGAAAGTAAAGCTACTAAAATTAGAATAATAAAAAGGGGGTTCATAAATTATTTTTTATTTTGTTATTGTTTTTGCACTTTCTATCCCAGAGTAATTTACTCCTTTAATAGTAGACATTAAACGAAATATTGCATCAGTTGTTGTAATACCTGTTCTCACTACACTACCTGTTTTGCTAAATTTGTATGAGCTAACAACATAACTATTAATTGCAGTTGCATAAACTATATTTTCGTCTATTGCATCTCCATTTGGCAATTTAAGTTCAATTTTATCAATACTTTTATCATTGTTTAAATAAATTATAGAATTTAATCCTGATGAGATCATATCTGCTTTTTTTTCTTTAATATAACCATAAGTAATAAGTTCACGAATTTGCGTAGCAGTCATTTTACAAACCATAATTTCGTTTGCAAAAGGGTCGAGTTCGTATATTTGTTTGTTAGTAATTGGTCCTGCAGGAAGTCCCAATACTCTTATTCCACCGCTGTTCTGAAATGCAAAATCTGTTTTTGCTGCCTTAAGTGCAGCATCTGCCATAAAACCACCAAGTTCGTTAAGTCCATTAAGTGGGGAATCAAGAAATCCTACAATTTCTTTAAATTCATTATTGTTATTGTAATGTGCAACTTTTTTTGCAACAAGTGAATCTTTTTCAGAATAGTTTTTTAATAATAATAAAGTATCGCTTACGGAAACTATTTTTTTGCCATTTAATTTTATTGTTAAAACTCCTAAATTTTTAAGATAATAACCAGTTTGAACAATACTAACGCCGTTTACAATTAAAGGTTTTAATAACAAAGTGTGCGAATGTCCGCCAATAATTGCCAAAACTTCAGGCATTTGTGTAGCCAATAACGAATCGTTATAAACGCCCATGTGCGAAAGAGCTATTAAAGCATTTGTTTTTTTTGACAGCCATTTATATTCTTTCGTTTTTTCAATTCCTTGAGTAAATATAAAATCTTGGCAATTTTCGGGGCGGGTATCAGGAATTCCTATTGGTAAAACTTGAGTTATACCAAGTATAGCAATTTTAGCTTTACCAAATTTATAAATTTTATATGGCTCTAATTTTGGAAAATCTTCTATTTTTGGTTGCATATTAGCTACAATAAAAGGAAATTTAGCCTCTTTTATTCTTTTTGCAAGTACTTGTGTGCCAAAATCAAACTCGTGATTTCCAATAGTTGAGAGGTCAAAATTCAAATCATTCATTAAATCAATTATAGGAAAACCCTTTTCAGAATATCTATCAATAATAGGATTACCGCTAAACATATCGCCTGCCGAAACCAAAATCACATTTTTATGTTTCGCTCTTATTTCATTTACCATTGCCGAAAGTGTAGGAAACTGGTCAATTCTACCGTGAATATCGTTTACATGAAGTATTACAATTTCGTCAGTAAATTTATCGTTTTGACTAATTACAAAGTAAGGAAAAACAAGGAGTAAAAGAATTAGAACAATATTTTTCATAAGCAACTCAATTTAAACAATAAAAAACAGAAATAAATAGAAATTCATAGAAATAAATTGTAAAAACAAAAATACAAAGTATGACAATCGTATGACTATTGAATGACAATGAAACAATAGAACAATAAACTTTTTTAAACAATGAACAATATTTTATTCGTACATTCGTATAATTCGTATTTCGTAAAGAACAATAAACAACAAACAGAAATAATTTTAAAAAGTGAAATACATTCCTAAAAGTCCAATTATAAGTGCAATAGTAATTTTAATTAACTTTATTTTAACAAAACTCCACTTATCTTCGGCTAACAATGGTATTCCGCCATGACCTTCCTGAACAATAGAATTAGCAAGTAAAAAACTAAAAGGAATTGCCCCTTGCATGAATAATGTTATAAAAATAATATGAGGACCAGAAGTTGGTAAAATTCCAACTCCAATTGCCAATAACAAAATCCAGAAAGAGTTAGCTTTTGTCCACTCATCAAACGAAAGATATTGGTTCAAAAATGCTATGAAAATTAATGCTCCCAAAGTCCACATAATTAATCTTGCAAAATGTTTTTTTAATACATGCCCCCATAAATGCTCCAACAGGAAATGTTCGGGAACTGTAATAATAACAAATAAAGAAATTAACCCCATTCCGAAAAAAATAATTGTTTCGGACGAAAAAACGGAATGTTCGTGCCCGGCTTCATGTAAGTTACCAAACTCAACAAATTGGCTAAATATAATAAGAATGAGTATTGCAACAAACATTGACCTTGCAAAAGTAAATCCATATTTTTTTTCGTGTTTATGAGTGTGATGTTCAAGTGGACCTTTAGCACAACAATCGTCGCCATGCAATTGAAGATGCTTTTCGAATTTAGGGTTAATTTGTTTTTTTATGATAAAATTAAAAACTATTCCAGCTACAAAAGCAATAATGGAAACATAAACAAATATTTTTATTGCAGTTAAAGGAATAAGCGACAACATAATAAATGATTCGTCACCAACTGCGGCAATGGTTCCGCTAAGTAATGCAGGAAAATTTATAATGTTATGAGTATAAAGCGATACTACTGCAAAAATTCCTGCACATCCTGGAGTTACTCCCAGGAATATTGCAATTATTAATTGAACCCATTTTGATTTTTTAAGAGGACTACTCCATTTTTCTTTTGTACGAACGTTTATATACTCAATAATGAGCATCATAAATAATACAAAGCCCGAAACTAAAAATGATTGTTTAATAATATCAAGAAAATCAATGTCCATTTTAGAATGATTACAAATAGCAAAGGTAAAAAATAATTTAAGATTTTAGCTCTTTCAGCTTTCATACTTCATTTTGAAAAAACTTAACAATTTCTTAACTTCAAATTATTTTACCTTCATTAATTAATTATAAATTTGCATAATTAATTTTTATTTATGGAGTGGTATTTTTTAGCAATAATTATTATTCTTGGATTACTTGCAGTTACTGATTTAACAGTTGGAGTAGCTAACGATGCAGTAAATTTTTTAGGTCCTGCAGTTGGTTCAAAGGCAGCATCTTTCCGATTAATAATTATTATTGCATCGGCTGGAGTAATAATCGGCTCGTTGTTTTCGGGAGGTATGATGGAAGTTGCACGAAAAGGTATTTTTAATCCTGAGCAATTTGTATTCTCCGAAATAATAATAATTTTTTTAGCCGTAATGATTGCCGATGTGCTTTTATTAGATTTCTTTAATACTTTTGGATTACCCACTTCAACAACTGTTTCAATTGTTTTCGATTTACTTGGTGCCGCAGTAGCTGTATCAATTATTAAAATAATTAAAACTCATCATTCGGTAAGCGAATTAGGAAATTATATTAATACCGAAAAAGCATTGGCAATTATTTCAGGTATATTAATTTCGGTAGTTGTTGCTTTTGTAGTTGGTTTAGTTGTTCAATATATTGTTAGATTAATTTATACATTTAATTATCAAAAAAACATAAAATACACATCTGGAATTTTTGGAGGTGTTGCACTTACAGCAATTTTATTATTTATAATGTTAAAAGGATTAAATGACACTTCATTTATAGCTAAATCAGCAAAAACCTGGATTTCTGATAACAATATTTTAATTGTTATTGCGTCATTTGTTATTTTATCAATATTATTACAGCTATTTCATTGGTTGTTTAAACTAAACGTGTTTAAACTTGTTGTGCTCGCTGGTACTTTTGGATTAGCATTGAGCTTTGCAGGAAACGATTTAGTTAATTTTATAGGTGCACCCATGGCAGGATATAAATCGTATCAACTTTGGCAAGCATCGGGTGAAAACCCCGATACATATAATATGATAGGACTAAAAGGCGATGTTCAAACCGACATTTATTTTTTACTTATTGCTGGATTAATAATGGTTGTAACTATTTTCTTATCACGAAAAGCTCGTACTGTTGTTCAAACAACAGTTCAATTAAGTCGTCAAGGTGAGGGCGATGAACGTTGGGGTTCATCTATAATGGCTCGAACAATTGTTCAAAGTTCTGTAACAATGCAAAAAGGATTAGGTGCTTTTTTACCAAAAGCTGTTTTTACATTTATGGGAAAAAGATTTGAAAAACCAAATTATAATAATGTCAATAACGAGGAAGATTCTCAAGCATCTTTCGACTTAATAAGAGCATCAGTAAATCTTGTTGTAGCAAGTATTTTAATCGCATCTGCAACTTCACTAAAATTGCCATTATCAACAACTTATGTTACGTTTATGGTTGCTATGGGAACTTCATTAGCCGATGGTGCATGGGGACGAGAATCGGCAGTTTACAGAATTACAGGAGTTTTAACTGTTATCAGTGGTTGGTTTTTTACTGCATTAATAGCATTTTTTGCTGCTGCAATTGTTGCATTTATTCTTTATTTTGGTGGAATTTTTGGCGTAATTGCAATGGTTATTTTATCTGTTGTTTTATTGTACAGAACCAAAATCATGCATAAAAAAATTGAAAATGAAAATACTGAAAAAGAAGTTGAAGCTTATTTACCACAAACATCTAAAGAATTATCTGAACTTACTAATGAGCAATCAATGTTAATTATTTCTAAAATTCCTGAAATATATTCAGAAACTATTGATGCTCTTGAAGATGAAAATAGGAAGTTGCTAAAAAAACTTTCTAAAGATGTTACAAACATGAATAAACAAACTAAAAAATTTAAAACAAGAGCTATAAACACATTTAAAAATTTAAGCAAAGAGCTGTTTGTTTCAGGAACACATTCTATTCAAATTTACGATTACCTTAGGGAAGCAGAATACTGCCTTAATTATATAACAAATCCTGCATTTACTCATGTTAATAATGTTCACAACCCAATTCCTTCGGAGCAATTTGATGAACTTAAATTAATTAAAAAACAAGTTAAAGAACTTTTCGCATTTGTAATTGAACAAATTAATAATAAAACCATTGAAATATCAGTAATTCAACAGCGAATAAATAATATTGTAATGTTTATTGATAGTCATCGAAAAGTGCAACTTAAAAATATTAAAGATTCCGAAATTAATACCCGCACAACAATACTTTATCTTGGTATTATGCACGAAACCAAAAACATGCTGCTCCATCTCGAAAATTTTGTAAAAGTTTATAACGATTTTTTAAACCAATTACCAAAATAGTGTCTGTCTAGAATGTCCGATTTTCGTTATGCCCCAGTACGCTTCGCTACGGGGTCATTCCGTCATTGTTTGTGAGGACACAAACAATGGCAATGAGGTTTTCAAAACTTCGCAAGCCTCAAACTCGAACATTATAAATCAGACACAGAGTTTATAGACAGACTCTATTTAGTACAGGAGTATACACTTACGAAGGAAGTGGCAATTATTTGGGGTGAAAATTAATTCTACCAATAGTTCGGCAAGCTTAATACATGTATTTTGTCCCTATCGGGACATAAAAAAAATCATCCATCACATCAAAATATTATTTAGCCAATATTTACTCATTCTATAAGTCTGCCAACATAAATCTTGTTAACATTATTTCTAACTTCTTTAAATTCTGACAAATCCAATATTTGATTTTTATCTTTATTTTTGTTGACATTTGTAATAATAATTCTTCCGTATCCTTTATTAAACTCATTTTTAAAGTCGTAATATGCTCCAATTATTGTTAATTTTTTATTTTTGACTATATCGCGGTATTTTTTATAAGCTATATTTACCTGATAGTCAATATTGTGCTGTATAGTTGTAGAAAGCTGCTTTTCGAAATTTAATTCATTAGCTGTTTTATTTATTATGGGTAATAAAAAATCGAGTTCGCGTTTAATGTTATAGGTTTCTTCGTTAAATCCTTTCAAATATGCTTTTATAGCACCACAATCGGAATGTCCAAGTATCATTAAAACAGGAGTTTTTAAATGCAAAACTCCGTAATCAACCGAACCTTCGCATGAAAGCACTTGATTTCCAATGTTTTCAATTTTAAAAATTTTATTAATTGTGTTGGGCATAATTGCATTTGCAGGTACGCGTGAATCGGCACAGCTTACTAATGTAATATAAGGGTTTTGATGTGAAGCGTGTCCAGCAAAATAATCAGTGTTGTGGTTATTAACAAATTCGCTGTTCCCTTCAATTATTTCTTTAAGTATGTCTGCAATTTTCATGTGTTTATATTTTTATTAGACGCTGATTTACACTGATTTATTATGATTTTTATTGGTTTATGGTTTTTAGTTTGAGGTTTTTAGTTGTTAAAAACCCGAAACCCGAAACTTGAAACTTTTTTATTTATAATCATTCCCTTGTGTGTCTTTTTTAGTCGTGGATGTTTCATCTGTTTATATTTTTGTTATTATCTCATTATTAATTAACTCATGTTACGCAAATAAAAAATTTGTCTCGCAAAGTCGCCAAGTTCACAAAGTTAAAAAGTGGCTAAAAAAAATCATTTACCCCGTAGGATAATTATGTTGAATAGCCGTTATGCAATAAAAATGGAATATCCAACGGGGTGAATGATTTTTTTATTGCGTGCTTATTATAGTCATGCTATATAAAAGCAATTGGTGTATTAATTGAAATTACTTATAAGTTCGCAAAGTTTAAAAAAAAAAAAAAATTTTCTTGGCGTACTTAGCGCCGGAGTTTATGCTGACGAAGGAAGTACGAGAAATAATCATTGTGAGAAACTTTTTACGTAACATCAGTTAATTAATATATTTTTATTGGTTTAGGGTTTTTAGTTTGAGGTTGTTAAAAACTTCAAAACCCGAAACTAAAAACCTGAAACTCGAAACTTTTTAATACCTAAATTAAAGTAATTAATGCAGTTGACGATTCAACCATATCGCCGGTTTTTACATTTATTTTATCTATTTTACAGTCTTTTGCTGCAAAAATGCGATTTTCCATTTTCATTGCTTCAATAATTAAAAAGACATCGCCCTTTTTCATTTCATCACCCTCTTTTGCATTTATTTTTATAACCTTACCAGGCATTGGCGAAGTAATGGTATTTGTATCTTCAACAAAATCTTCTAATCTAAAAGTAGAGTTATCTTTTTTTAGAACATCTTTTCTTAACATGTTAAATATGTGTCCGTTGTAACTTATAAAAGCGTTTCCTTTTTCGTCTTCTGAAATATAAGTAGTGTATATTGAATTGTTTAAAGAAAACATTAACTTTCCTTCAATATTTTCAATAAGTTGAGTATTGTAGATTTGAGAATTTAATTCAAAAATAAATTGCAGGTTTTTACCAACTTCCACGCCAATAAAATATTCTTTTTCGTTAAACAGTATTTTAATTTTCATTACTTCGCGCCAATAACCAATTATATTCCATACATTATGTTCGTCGGAATAATGTTTTCGTTCCTGAATATTTTTATTATTTAAAGTGTATAAACAATATGCAAGTAATGGAATGTGAAATTGTACGCCTTCTTTTTCAATATTAATTTGTTCAATGATTTTTGAAGTATATGTGTCGCAAAATTTAGTGTTTATGGTGTTATTAATAAAAGCATCATTTTGTAGTAAAGCTATTAAGTATGAGATATTTGTGTTTATACCATGAATAATAAATTCATGTAATGAATTGAGCATTTTTTGATTTGCAAGTTCTCGGTTATTTTCCCAAACAATTAATTTGCAGAGCATTGGGTCGAAAAAACTTTTTATTTCAGTGTTTTTTGATATGCCGGTTTCTATTCTGATATTTGTTAAAGATGGAGTTTTGTAAAAACACATTTTACCGGGCGAAGGTAAAAAGTTATTCGATGGGTCTTCGGCATAAATTCTACATTCTATTGCATGTCCGTTTTGTTTCACATCTTCTTGTTTTATTCGAAGAGGATTTCCTATGGCAATATAAAACTGTTCTTCTACAATATCAATTCCAGTAACCATTTCTGTAACAGGGTGTTCGACTTGAATCCTTGTGTTCATTTCCAAAAAGTAGAAATTCAAATTTTTGTCAACTAAAAATTCTATTGTCCCGGCATTATTATAACCAATTGCCTTGCCTATTGTTACAGCAGCTTCGCCCATTTTTTTTCTTACTTCGGGAGTGATTGTTGGCGATGGCGATTCTTCAATTATTTTTTGATAACGACGCTGAATTGAACATTCCCGTTCGAACAAATGAATTACATTCCCAAAATTATCACCTAATAATTGAATTTCGATATGACGGGGTTCTTCAATAAACTTTTCGATATAAACAGTTTCATCACCAAAATATGATTTTGCTTCGCGACTTGTTGCTTCAATAGCTTCGGTAAGTTCCGATTCCTTATAAACAATTCTCATTCCTTTACCACCGCCACCGGCTGCAGCTTTTATCAAAATTGGAAATTTGATTTTTTTTGCAGCTGAAATTAAATTTTCTATACTGCCAGTAACTCCTTCTGTTAAAGGCACATTTAATTTTTTTACAAAATTACGGGCTTCAATTTTGTTACCCATAATTCGCATTGATTCGGTATTAGGACCAATAAAAGTTATTCCTGCATTATTGCACTCTGTTACAAATTTTGAATTTTCTGCCATAAAGCCATAACCAGGATGAATTGCATCGCAGCCATTCTGTTTTGCTACATCAATTATTTTATTGATATTCAAATAAGTATCGCTTAATTCAACTTCACCTATACAATATGCTTCATCGGCATAATTAACATGTAGCGATTCTTTATCAACTTCGGAATATATTGCTACAGTTGCTATACCTAATTTTTTAGCAGTTCTCATAACCCTTACGGCTATTTCGCCTCTGTTTGCAACTAATATTTTTTTAAAAAGTTTCATTTTATTTATTTTTTGTTCAAAAAGTTCTATGTTCAAAGTTCACAGTCCCCAGTTCATAGTCCTCAATCCCCAGTCCCACTGCCGACTGCTCATTGCCGACTGTTAACTGTTTTTTCAATCTATTTCTATTTATTTCTGTTTTATTCCTTTTTTGTGTTATTTGTTATAAGTTATTTAATCCAGTTTGGTTTTCTTTTTTCTAAAAATGCAGCCATTCCCTCCTGTCCTTCTTTTGATGCTCTTATATCGGCAATCATTTTGGCTGTATATTTCTGTGTTTCGCTGAATGTTAAATCATTACAAACATCATAAATTAATATTTTGCAATTTGTTATTGCATTTGGACCACTTGTTTTTAACTGCTCAATAATTATACTCACATAATTTTCGAGCGATTCTATTGATTTAAATGATTTGTTTACAAGTTTATAATTTTCGGCTTCTTTGCCATTAATTCTTCTGCCGGTGAGCATAAGTTCTTTTGCTCCAAACTCACCAATTCTTTTAATAACAAAAGGAGAAATGGTTGCCGGAACAATTCCTATTTTTACTTCGCTAAATGCAAATATTGTACTATCAATGCAATATGTTATATCACAAGCCGAAAGCAAACCATTTGCTCCACCTAATGCAACACCGTGTACAATTGCTATTGTAGGTTTTGGACATTTGTAAATAGAGAAAAAACAATCATATAATTTTTTACTTTCTTTTAAATTTTCGTCATAGCTTTGTTTTGATACATCTCTCATCCAATTTAAGTCGGCACCTGCACAAAAAGATTTTTCTTTTCCTCTTAATAAAACGATTGAAATATCCTGTTCGTTATTAATATTGTTAAAACAATCTGTAATTTCAGCAATCATTTCGCTGTTGAAAGCATTATGTACGCTTGGTCTGTTTAACCATACAGTTGTAATTTTTTTCTCGACAGTTATTTCGATAGTATTGTATTTTTTCATTTATCTCCTATTTTTTTTAAATTAATTTTAAAACCTATCTGCTTTCTTTTTTTCAAGTGGTCTCTGCTTTGTTTGTCATCCATTAGGTATTTGAGGGCTTCGTAAACATCGGCAAACTGTCGGTTGTACTTGGTTTCAAGCTCTTTTAGTTTTTCGTCAAGTTCCTTATAGTTCAAAATAAATTGTTTAAGTGCAATAAATGCTCTTACAATTGCAACGCTTGTTTGTCTGGCTTTTTTGCTTTTAAGTACATTGGTAAGCATGGTTACTCCATGTTCTGTAAAAGCGAAGGGTAAAAATTTTGGATACTTGCCTTTTCCTTGTCCCTTTTCAAACATCACAATTTGTGATGTTAGAAGTTTCCATTCGTCCCGTGTAAGTTGAAACATAAAGTCATCAGGAAAAATATCTAAGTTACGTCTTACAGTTTGTTTCAATACCCTTGTTTCAACTTCATACAGTATGGCAAGGTCAAAATCAAGCATTACTTTTTGTCCTCTTATTTCGTATATCTTTTTTTGAATAACTTGTAATTGCATATTAGTTTGAATAATACCTTTCTATATATCAAATAACATATTGCCTGATTTTGTATTTTTTAATAAATATATTTTACTTTGTTATTATTATTTTCCTGTTTAAAAAATCACATTCTAAATACCCCAAATTTTGGTTCGGGAAATTTATTATTAAGCGACATAGAAATGCCCATTGCTAAAACTTTTCGCGTATCAACAGGGTCAAGAATACCATCGTCCCAAAGTCTTGATGTACTGTAATATGCAGAACCTTCATGGTCGTATTTTTCTAAAATACTGTTTCTTAACTTGTCAATTTCTTCCTGCGACATTGATTGACCTTTTACTGAAAGTTGGTCTTGTTTTACCTGTATTAAAACATTTGCTGCCTGTTCGCCACCCATAACCGAAATTTTTGCGTTGGGCCACATGTTTAAAAGTCGTGGTTCGTAACCTCTGCCTGCCATAGCATAGTTACCAGCACCGTTTGAGCTGCCAAAAATCAAAGTAAATTTTGGAACGTTAGCATTTGCAACTGCATGAACCATTTTAGCTCCGTTGCTTGCAATACCGCCTCTTTCGTACTCTTTGCCAACAATAAATCCGGTAATGTTTTGTAAGAAAATTATTGGGGTTTTTCTTATGCAACAAAGTTCAACAAAATGTGCAGCTTTTAGCGACGATTCCGAAAATAATACTCCATTATTGGCTATAATTCCAACAGGAAATCCCATTATTCTTGCAAAACCAGTAACAATTGTTGGTCCGTACCGGGTTTTAAATTCGTGAAATTTACTTCCGTCAACAATACGCATAATAATTTCTTTTGAGTCAACAGGTTTTTTTAAATCAATAGGAGCAATGCCATAAAGTTCTTCGGGGTCGTAATAAGGTTCTTCAATTGGAGCAATATCAAGCATTTGTTTATCGGGAGCTTTTAATGTTTCAAAAATGTTTCTGCAAATTTGTATTGCATGAACATCGTTTTCCGCAAAATGGTCGGAAACGCCTGATATTGCAGTATGAACATCGGCGCCTCCAAGTTCTTCGGCGGTAACCACCATGCCAGTTGCTGCTTTTACAAGTGGTGGTCCGCCAATAAATATTGTACCTTGTTTTTTTACAATAATTGTTTCATCGCTCATTGCAGGCATGTATGCTCCTCCTGCTGTGCAAGAACCCATAACAATTGATATTTGAGGAATTCCTAATGCCGATAAGCGAGCCTGATTAAAAAAGAATCTTCCAAAATGATATTTATCGGGAAAAACATTTGCCTGGTCTGGTAAAAAAACACCTCCCGAATCAACCAAATAAACGCATGGAATATGATTTTCTAAGGCTATTTCCTGAGCACGCACATGTTTTTTTATTGTTTCTTTCATGTAAGTGCCACCTTTAACTGTTGCATCATTTGCCACAATAACAGTTTCTCTGCCATGTATAACACCAATTCCTGTGATTATTCCGGCACTTGGAAATTCGTTATTGTACATATCGTAAGCAGCAAGGGGCGAAAGTTCTAAAAAAGGAGTATTTGGGTCAATTAATAAATCAATTCGTTCGCGAGCTAAAAGTTTGCCACGTTCCTTATGTTTTTTTACAGCTTTTTCGGAACCTCCGTTTTTTACGGTTTTTAATACTTCTTTATAATTATTAAGGAGTTTTAAATAAGCTTCTTTATTGATTTTAAACTCTTTGGAGTTCATATCAATTTTTGTTTCTAAACGGTACAAGGTTAATAAATTTTAATAGTTAAAAATGTTAGCAAACCTAATAATAATTTTAAAAAGAACAAATGATTATTGTGGAAATAAAAAAACAAATAAATTCTGAAAATTATTTTTTTCTTAAATCAAGTATACTGCTAACGGGATAAATCCGATAGCTATCGGATTTAACATGTAATGAATACAAAAAAGGTTCGAGGTATAAAGGCATAAGGAATATATTGAGCAAATAGTTTTTTAAATTCTGCTATTTTAGGACCTTGTGTTAAAAAATCAGATTTTAAAACTTCAACAACGGCTTCAATATCTTTATCGGCAATGGTTTGTCTTCCGTAAGGAATATTTTTAATCAAATTGAAAAATCTTTGTATAGGTATTCTTTGATTAATTTTCTAATATCATCAACAGAAAGCCATTGCGAATTTGTTCCGCTATTAAATTTAAAACCAACAGGAACATTAACAGCCGAATAATGATTCAAATAATTTTCAAGAATTTCTTTGGGGAGTATAGGCAAAATAATATAAAAATCTTTTGCATCTAAAGTGTTATAACTATCATGTTCGGTAATCATTTCTTCGTGAATTTTTTCGCCGGGACGAACTCCAATTATTGTTTGTTTACAATTTGGTCCTATTGCAGTTGCTACATCAGTGATTTTATATGAAGGAATTTTTGGAACAAATATTTCGCCACCTAACGAACGTTCTAAAGCAATTAATACCAACTCAATAGCTTCTTCGAGTACAATGTTAAAACGAGTCATTCCGGTATGAGTAATTGGTAAAACTCCTTCTTTTCGTTTATTCATAAAAAACGGGATTACCGAGCCGCGACTTCCCATAACATTACCATATCGTACAACTGAAAAACTAATATCCCGTTTTCCTTTTATATTGTTAGCAGATGTAAAAAGTTTATCGGAACAAAGTTTTGTTGCTCCGTACAAATTTATAGGTGAAGCAGCTTTATCGGTAGATAAAGCAACAACTTTTCTTACACCGCAGTCTAATGCAGCATTTATAACATTTTCGGCTCCAATAATATTTGTTTTAATAAATTCCATAGGATTGTATTCGGCAGTTGGAACCTGCTTTAAGGCAGCAGCATGAACAATTATTTCAATTCCTTCGCAAGCTCTGCGAAACCTCTCGGCATCTCTAATATCACCAATAAAATATCTTATTCCAGGATATTTTTCGCTTGAAAATATTTGAGACATCTCAAATTGTTTAAGTTCATCGCGGGAGTAAATAACTAAACGTTTTGTTTTGGGCCAACGGGTTAAAATTGTTTCAACAAACTTTTTTCCAAATGAGCCTGTACCACCTGTTACAAGAATGGATTTGTCGTTAAGGTCGAAATTAGAATGCATTTTATTTATTTAAATTTAATATATTTTTTAGATTTAACTTTTCATTCACGATTTCAGAGATTTTTGAAATTAAAACTCGAACTTGTTTCATAGTATCTCTTTCGCGAATTGTTACAGTATTATCTTCAAAAGTTTGCTGGTCAATTGTTATGCAGTAAGGAGTTCCGATTGCATCTTGCCTGCGGTAACGACGACCAATAGTATCTTTTTCGTCGTACTGGCACATGAAATCGAATTTAAGAACATTCATTATTTCGTATGCTTTCTCGGGCATGTTATCGCGTTTAACAAGCGGCAAAACAGCAATTTTTATAGGTGCTAAAACAGGAGGAATACGAAGTACAATACGTTCCGAGCCATCTTCAAGTTTTTCTTCGTTGTAAGCAAAACTTAAAACAGCAAGAAACATTCTGTCTAATCCAATAGACGTTTCGATAACATAAGGCACATAACTTTCATTTGTTTCGTTATCAAAATACTGCAATTTTTTTCCGCTAAATTTCTGATGTTGGCTAAGGTCAAAATCAGTACGCGAATGAATGCCTTCGAGTTCTTTAAAGCCAAACGGAAATTCAAATTCTATATCAGTCGCAGCATTTGCATAATGTGCTATTTTCTCATGGTCGTGAAAACGAAATTTTGCTTCTGGAATGCCAAGTGAAAGATGCCATTTTTTTCGAAATTCTTTCCAATAATTAAACCACTTCATTTCTTCGCCGGGTTTAACAAAATACTGCATTTCCATTTGTTCAAATTCGCGCATACGAAAAATAAACTGACGTGCAACTATCTCATTTCTAAATGCTTTGCCTGTTTGAGCAATTCCAAATGGGATTTTCATTCTTCCTGTTTTGTAAACATTTAAAAAGTTTACAAAAATTCCCTGAGCTGTTTCGGGACGAAGGTAAATTGTTCCGGAATCTTCGGTTATCGAACCCATTTGCGTAGAGAACATAAGGTTAAACTGGCGAACATCAGTCCAGTTATGTGTTCCCGAAACGGGGCAAACTATTCCTTCTTCTTCAATAATATTTTTTAAATCGTTTAAATCGTTGTTGTTTAAAGCTTTTGAAAATCTTGTTTTAACAGCATTAAATTTATTTCTATACTCAACAACTCTTGGATTAGTTGAAATAAACATTTCGCGATTAAAAATTTCACCAAAACGCTTAGTGGCTTTTTCTACTTCTTTGTTAATTTTATCTTCAATTTTTGCAAGATGTTCTTCTATAAGCACATCGGCTCTGTATCGTTTTTTGGAATCTTTGTTATCAATTAATGGGTCGTTAAATGCATCAACATGACCAGATGCTTTCCAAATAGTTGGGTGCATAAATATTGCAGAATCAATTCCAATAATATTTTCGTGAAGTTGAACCATGCTTTTCCACCAATATTCGCGTATATTGTTTTTTAACAATGAGCCAAGTTGTCCGTAATCGTAAACTGCTGCTAATCCGTCATATATTTCGCTTGAGGGAAAGATAAATCCATATTCTTTAGTATGTGCAATAATTTTTTTAAATAATTCTTCCTGAGTCATAATTTTAATTTTTACCGTTGCAAAGATATAAATTGAAAGTTTAAAAAAAATGTTTTATACCGATAGGAATTTTTCTTGTTTAGACTGGGGAAAAATATTTGCCTAAATTATAGTGCTCCCCAGAAAATTAACCTGACCCGAACATACCTGTAATTATCTTTATCTCTTTTTTGATGACACAAAATGGGAGAGCCATTATGCAAATAGAAAATAGTGTCATCTTTTGAAAAAAACCAACAAAAGCATTGATCATTTTTGTCCCTTCAGGAAATATTGGTAATTGAAGTTTCATAGCATATAATTTATTGTTTTTGCGCAAAATTAAGACATTTGAGATTTACGAAAAAAGACGATTTATAGGGAGTTTTGGGCTTTCAGGTCAGGATTTCTGAAATTATTATTCTCTGCAAATACAAATTAATTCCGATAGCTCTCAGATGAATAATGCTAACAAAAGTGTAAAGAAATAAAGATATCTTTTTGGAGACCTTTAAAAATCGTTGTAGTTTTGCAAGTTAAAAATTTAATTATGAAACGTATAAAAATTAAAGAGTTACTTCAATCAAAAGAGTTTAATAAAGAGTTTGTTATAGAGGGTTGGGTTCGTACTCGTCGTGGAAACAAAAACGTGAATTTTATTGCAATAAATGATGGCTCTACAATAAATAATATGCAAGTTGTGGTTGATGTTCCTGTTTTTGGCGAAGAATCGTTAAAAAACATTACTACCGGTGCTTGTGTTAAAGTAAAAGGTTTGTTGGTAAATTCGCAGGGACAAGGGCAAACAGTTGAAATTCATGCAAAAGAAATTTTAGTTTATGGAACTGCCGACACCGAAACTTTTCCGTTGCAAAAAAAAGGACATACTCTGGAATTTTTAAGAACAATTGCACATTTACGTCCACGTACAAATACTTTTGGAGCTATTTTACGAATTAGGCATAACATGGCTTTTGCAATTCATAAATATTTTAACGACAAAGGTTTTTGCTATGTTCATACTCCAATAATTACCGGTTCCGATTGCGAAGGCGCCGGACAAATGTTTAGAGTTTCAACTTTAGATTTTAATAACCTGCCAAAAACCGAAGACGGCAAAATTGATTTTTCGCAGGATTTTTTTGGCAAAGAAACTAATTTAACCGTTTCAGGACAGCTCGAAGGCGAGTTAGCTGCAATGGCACTTTCCGAAATTTACACTTTTGGACCAACTTTCAGAGCCGAAAACTCAAATACTCCAAGGCATTTAGCCGAATTTTGGATGATTGAACCCGAAATGGCATTTTACGATTTAGAAGACAATATGAATTTAGCACAGGATTTTGTTCAATATCTTGTAAAATATGCTCTTGAAAATTGCAAAGACGATTTGGAATTTTTAAACAATATGTATGATAAAGAGCTTATTTCGCGACTCGAATTTGTAGTAAACAACGATTTTAAACGATTAACATATACCGAAGCTGTTGATATTCTCGTTAAATCGGGCGAAAAATTCGAATATCCGGTTTCGTGGGGAACCGATTTGCAATCGGAACACGAACGTTATTTAGTTGAAAAACATTTTAATAAACCTGTCATTCTTATTGATTATCCTAAAGAGATTAAAGCATTTTACATGAAACAAAATCCAGATGGAAAAACTGTTCGTGCTATGGATGTTTTATTTCCAAAGATTGGCGAAATTATTGGTGGTTCGCAACGCGAAGAAGATTTTAATAAACTTAACGACAGAATTAAAGAACTCAATATACCTACAAAAGATATGTGGTGGTATATAGATACCCGTAAGTTTGGTGCTGCTCCTCATAGTGGTTTTGGTTTAGGTTTCGAAAGATTAATTTTATTTGTTACAGGCATGGCTAATATTCGCGATGTTATCCCATTCCCAAGAACCCCTAAAAATGCAGAATTTTAGATCAATTTGAAACTTTAATTAATACTTTTCGTTTACAACTATAAATGAAACATTTTAGTTCCGAGTTTTTAGTTTCGAGTTTAAGGTTTCGGGTTTCAAGTTTCGGGTTTCTGGTTGCTTGTTTCGAGTTTTTACAACTTCAAACCAAAAACCTTAAACCAAAAACTTTAAACTACTATATATAAACTACTTAATAAAATATAAACACATGAAAATAATAAGATTATGTTAGACCAAAGATTACAGCAAAAACTTTTGCAAAAATTATCGCCTCAGCAAATTCAACTTATTAAATTGCTCGAAATTCCTACTATGGAACTCGAACAGCGTATTAAAAAGGAGTTGGAAGAAAATCCCGCACTCGAAGAAGGTGAAACCGAAGACGATACAGAAGTTTTGGATAATGATGAAACAGAACCTGAAAATAATGACGAAGAAGAAATTTCGCAAGAAGACGAGAATTTAAAAAAAGAAGACGAATTTTCATTTGAAGATTATATCGAAGACGATGACAGCGAAACTCCTTACTATAATTTAACTGTAAATAACTACTCGAAAAACGATGAGGTTAAAGAAGTGATTTTTGCAAACGGACAAACATTTCACGAAAGTTTATTATCACAAATTCAATTAAGGTTTTTATCGCCTAAACAAACAAAAATAGCCGAGTACATTATTGGCAATATTGATGAAGATGGTTATTTACGCCGCGATTTAATGGCTATAGTTGATGACTTAGCTTTTTTACAAAACATCGAAACCCGCAAAGATGAACTTGAAGAAGTACTAAAAACTATTCAACAGTTAGACCCACCAGGCATTGGAGCTCGAAATTTACAGGAATGTTTACTGTTTCAAATTTTAAGAAAAGACGAAAAAAACCCATCTGTAAAAATAGCAATAACAATTCTCAACGATTATTTTGAAGAATTTACAAAAAAACATTACACTCAAATATTAAAAAAACTCTCAATTACCGAAGATGAATTAAAAAAGGCTGTAGATGAAATTATTCATTTAAGCCCAAAGCCTGGCAATACTTTTTCTGATTCTCAAACAAAAAACCCTAACCAAATTACTCCCGATTTTATTGTTGAAAATAATGACGGCAAATTATTCGTGTCATTAAACTCTCCAAATGCAACACAACTTAAAGTTAGCCCTGCGTATGCTAGTATGATTCAGGATTATCAAAGTAACAAAAAGAAAAAAGAAAAACGCGAAAAAGAAGCTATATCATTTGCACGTCAAAAAGTTGACTCTGCAAAATGGTTTATTGATGCACTTCAGCAACGTCAGAATACACTTATTTTAACTATGAATGCTATTGCTAATTATCAGTACGAGTTTTTTAAACATGGCGACGAAACATTTATTAAACCTATGATTCTGAAAGATATTGCCGATATAACAGGTTTAGATATCAGCACTATTTCAAGAGTCGCAAACAGCAAATATGTTCAAACACAATTTGGAATTTATTCTTTAAAATATTTTTTTTCTGAATCAATGCAAAACGATGCAGGTGAGGAAGTTTCAACCCGCGAAATAAAACAAATATTACAAGACGAAATTGGCAAAGAAAATAAATCGAACCCACTTACCGACGAAGAACTTACCGAAGTATTATTAACACGGGGCTATCCTATTGCACGACGTACTATTGCAAAATATCGCGAACAACTTAATATTCCGGTAGGCAGACTTCGTAAAGAATTATAATTTAACATTTACCACATAGTACTTGTTACGAAATATTTGTACATTTTAAAAAGGAATAATGAACTGTATTGAAAAAATTTTATCAATTAAAAATATCCCATGTCCAACGCCCAATGTAGAAAGTAGAAATGAAAACCCTGCATTTTCTTTACTTGGAAATTTTACATCCAGCATTGAATATTCATCATTGAAATTTAAAAATTGTATGAGTTATTTCTTAACAGTTCCTATGTTAAACCTATGTTCCTATGATCCTACGCGGTAAAAAAATATTTATAATGAACAAAAATCCTACTAAAATCGAAAACCTTTCAGCAAAAGTTGTTTCATATCTTTTTCATCCATTGTTAATGCCAACAATTGGTCTTTATCTTTTTTTTAATTCGGGCACATACCTCGAAACAATAAACAACGAAGCAAAAAACTTTTTATATTTAATTGTAGGTTTTAGTACTTGTATATTACCCATACTTTCATTGCCTGTATTTATTTACCGACGACTAATTAAAAACATTGAAATGGATGTTCGTAACGAAAGAATAATTCCCGCAATTTTCGCTTTGTTATTTTATTTTTTAGGTTATTACTTATTAAAAAATATTCCAATGCCAAATATTCTTTTGGCTTATATTTCATCGGTTGTTGCCATTGCATCGCTGGCATTATTAATTACAATATGGTGGAAAATTAGCTTTCATACTTTAGCAATAGGTGGAATTATCGGTGCATTAATTGCTTTATCGTTACGGCTCGATGCCGATATTCAATATTATATAATGTTCAGTTTAATTTTAGCTGGTTTTGTAGCAACTGCACGATTAAGACTCAATGCTCATAATTATTTGCAAGTTGTTGCAGGATTTGTTTTGGGGTTATCGGTAGTTTTTTCTTTTGTGTATTTTAGTTAAATTACACATACTGTTGATATTTAATATAATACTGTTAAGGTACGTTTTTTGCGTTAAAAAGAAAAACATAAAAAAAATCATTTTTACATTTTAAATACTTAATTTTGCATATTAAATAATAATTAAAATTAATTTTTATGAAATCAATTATGTTATCATTGTTTGTTGTTTTATTTACAACTTCAATAGCATTTTCGCAAGCCATGTCGGCAAAAGACAGCATAAAAGCTGCTAAAAATGCACCGTTTATGCTTTTTGAAAACACAACTCACGACTACGGAACAGTTCCTTACAATGGTGATGGAATGTGCGAATTCAAACTTAAAAACACTGGAAAATCACCTTTAATTATTAGTGACTGTAAATCTTCATGTGGTTGCACTGTTCCCGCTTGGCCAAAAGAACCTATTCAAAAAGGTGAATCGGCAGTTATTAAAGTAAAATATGCCACCACACGCGTTGGTCTAATTCAAAAAACCATTACTGTTACTTCTAACTCTTTTAATTCGCCTGTGATATTAAATATTAAAGGAACTGTTGAAAAAGCTCCTGAAGAAAAAACTGTTCCTGTAAAAGACGAAACAGTACCAAGTATCAATAAAACTAATTAGATTTCATGCCTTTTATTTCCGAAAGGGGAAAGAAAATACCTGCTTCTCCTATACGTAAATTAGTACCATTTGCCGATGCTGCAAAAAAACGTGGAGTTAAAGTTTATCATTTAAATATTGGTCAACCCGATATAAAAACTCCGGAAATTGCAATTGAGGCAATACAAAACACTAAACTAAAAGTAATTGAATATAGTCCGTCAAACGGATTTTTATCGTATCGTCAAAAATTAGCTTCTTATTACAAAAGCGTTGGAATAGAAGTTAACGAAAACGAAATGATAATTACCACCGGTGGTAGCGAGGCTGTTCTTTTTGCATTTTTATCTTGTATAAATCCTGGCGAAGAAGTAATAATTCCCGAACCATATTATGCTAATTATAATGGGTTTGCTATTCAAACAGGAGTGGTTGTTAAGCCAATTGTTTCATCAATAAAAAATGATTTTGCATTACCCGCTATTGAGGAATTTGAAAAAATTATTACCCCAAAAACCAGAGGTATAATGATTTGCAATCCTAATAATCCAACCGGATATTTATATTCAAAAGAAGAGCTTGAAAAACTCGCTATTTTAATAAAAAAATACGATTTATATTTATTTGCCGACGAGGTTTATCGCGAATTTTGTTACGATGGCGAAAAACATTTTTCTGCAATGAATTTAAAAGGATTAGAGCAAAATGTTATTTTATTGGACAGTGTCTCGAAACGATATAGTATGTGTGGTGTTAGAATCGGAGTGGTTATCAGTCATAATTGCGATGTTATAAATACAGCAATGCGATTTGCACAAGCACGACTTTGTCCGCCAACCTTTGGACAAATTGCTTCAGAAGCCGCAATTGATACTTCAAAAGAATACTTTACAGAGGTTTACAACGAATATATTGAACGTCGTAACTTTATGGTTAACGAATTAAATAAAATGCATGGCGTTTATTGTCCTATGCCAAAAGGTGCTTTTTATGCTGTTGCTTCGTTTCCTGTTGATAATGCCGATAAATTTTGCGAATGGTTATTAACAAGTTTTAATTATAATAATCAAACATTAATGATGGCTCCTGCAAGCGGATTTTATTCAAATCCTTTATTGGGAGCAAACGAATGCCGACTCGCTTATGTCTTAAAAATTGACGATTTACGAAACGCAATGCAGGTTCTTGCAGAAGCTTTAAAAGTTTATCCAGGAAAAATTATTGATAAAAAAGAAAAAAATACCGAATTTAAAATAGCTCCTAAACCGTAAAACTGGGTTTAGAAAAACATATTACAGATATGAGCTATCGGATTGGGGAAAAATTATTTTTTTAACACCAATTGAATTTTTATTACTAAATTTGTTTAATTGAAAAGCTGTATTTGTGATTAGAATTCAGCAAGAACAAAGAATATTGAACAAAATAAAAATATTAATATGACAGTTAAGCAAAAACTTACAAGGGAAATTGACAAATTACCAGAAGTGGCACTTGAACAACTATATCGTTATTTGCAATATTTCAAGAAAAATAAAAATCGAAGGCATATTAAAAAGATTTCGGAAGAAGAAGAATGGCAGAAGTTTACATTTCAGGAATTTTTGAAGGGATATGCTAAAAGCGATGAGATATATGACAAATTATAAATTCGGAGATGTGGTGTTAGTTGCTTTTCCGTTCACTAATTTAACAAAAGCAAAAAAACGTCCCGCATTAGTGCTTCTTGACAGCAAAGATGATGATATAATTACTTGTCGTATTACAAGCCAGATATGTAACTCAAAATATGATATTACAATTTCAAATTGGACACATTGCGGATTGCTCTCTCCTTCGTGGATACGATTACATAAAATTGCAACCATTCAAAAAAATAAAATTGATAAAACCTTAGGAAATTTAACTGTAACTGATTTAATATTTGTAAAACAAACTATAAATAAACTTATTATTGAGTAGTTTCTAACTTACAACTACCACAAATATCCAGCTTACAGTAAGATAAACCAGAAGATAAAAAATTATTAATGAACATTGTTACACTAAATAAGTCTGAATTATTACAATTCATTAATTCTGATGAATTTAAAAATATACCTCATGTTCCAATATCTTATATCAGAGCCATTTCGCATATAAACAATCCTCGTACAAACGAAAATGATATTTTACTTATTTTAGTTTATCTTGATTTTGGACTTGCCGGGTATTTAGGCATTGTTTCTGATTTAATATTTAAGAATGATAAACCCGAAAAAGTTGGATGGATGAGTTGCATTTGGGTTCATCAAAATGCAAGGGGAAAAGGGCTTGCCAAAACTCTAACAAACAAAGCTATTGAGCTGTGGGATAATAAAATAATTGCAACTGAATTTACACCAGTTGCTTACAATTTATATCAAAAATTAAAAAAATTTAATATTTTAACAATTAAAGATGGACTTCGTATATACAGACGTTCGTGTACAAAACATGTTTTAACCTCACGATATAACAAAGCAAAATATATAAAACCAATTTTAGCAACTTTCGACTTTACTATAAATATAGTTAACGATTTATTTATAAAAAAGAAACACAACCTTATTAATCAAAACATTAAAATTGAGAATATTACAAATATTGATGACAACATTTTTAATTTTATTAAAAAGCATCAATATTCAAACTTATTTAACCGTAACAAATCAGAAATAAATTGGATGTTAAAATTTCCATGGGTAAAAGAAACTCACTCAATCTCGCCAGAAAGCATTAAATATCAATTTACTTCGGAGGCAAAACAATTTAAAAATATTTGTATAAAAATAATTGATAATAATTTAATTGTGGGTTTTGTCTTACTTACAATTCGCGATAAACATTTAAAAACTCCTTATGTCTTTATTGAAAAAGGGGTTGAAAACACTTTAGTTTTCATAATTAATAATATAATGATGGATTACAATATTGATATTTTAACAACGTACCAAAATACAATTATTAATAACAAAAATTTGTCTTTTATATTCAGAAAAAGTATTAATAGAACATATTTAACAACTATGAATCCGATAGCTATCGGATTTAATGTAAATCAAAATAATATTCAAGATGGTGACGGTGATTGTGCATTTGTTTAGAACAAAATAGAAAAAAGATTGAGAAGATTAAAAAAACAAGATTGATGAAAGATTGAAAGGATTGAAAAAACAAGATTGAAAGGATTGAAAAAACAAGATTGAATAGATTGGGAAAGCAAGATTGAGTAGATTGGGAAGACAAGATTGAGAGAAACATTAAATAATGAACTTTTTTGAACATAGAACATAGAACATTTTTGAACTTTTTTGAACATAGAACAATGAACTTTTTTAAACATAGAACAATGAACTTTTTTAAACAATAAACTATCAAAATATAAACAGATGAAATTTATTATTACATTTTTGTTAGTATTTGTGAACTTTGTTTTTGGTTTTGGTCAAGCAATAAAAAAACCACTCACTCATGATTTATACGACAGTTGGAAAAGTTTAAATGGCGAAACAATTTGCAATAATGGGACTTTTGTTGCTTACGAAGTAAACCCTCAAAAAGGTAACGGGAAATTATTATTGTGGAATTCATCTACAAACAAAACTGACTCGTTTGCAAGAGGATATAAAGCAACATTTTCGCCAAATTCCGATTTTCTAATTTTTAAAATTAAACCTACCGAAGAAGCCATTCGTAAAGCAAAAAAAGACAAAAAAAAGAAAGACGAATTACCGAAGGATTCGCTTAAAATCTTGTTTTTAAACAAAGATACTTCGTTAGCTTTTGCCAATGTTAAATCGTTTTCGATTCCTAAAGAAAACCTTAATTACATTGCTGTTTACTTCGAAAAAGAGATTAAAAAAGCAAAAAAAGACACAACTTCAACAAATGACACAACAATAAAAACAATTAAAAAAAATTCAGATAAAAAAGACAAATCATCTAAAGAAAAGAAAATAGATGTTTCTAAACTTTTAATATTAAATACGGTTAATTTAGACACGTTATCGTTTAATAATATAAGCGAATATAATTTTTCTAAATTTGGAGGATTAATTGCAATTATTCAAGCAAATACCGACACAGTTGATTCTTCTTTTGTGAAAATATTTAACACAAAAACTAAAAAAATTAACACGATTTTTTCTTCTGTTGGAATTGCTAAAAACATAGCTTGTAGCGATAATCAAATTGCATTTTTGCACACAACTGACACATGCGAAAAGAAAAGTTTTAAACTTAAACTTTGGACAAAAAAAACAACTAAAACAGTAACCATTTGCGATAGCACAACCTCATCAATATCAAAAGGATGGTCACCTTCTGAAAATTACAGCATGTTTTTTTCGGACGATGAATCGAAGCTGTTTTTTGGAACCGCACCAAAACCTGTTAATCTTCAAAAAGACACACTTTTAGATGACGAAAAATGTAATTTAGATATTTGGTCGTGGAACGATGAACAAATTCAACCACAACAATTAAAAAACCTTGATAAAGAAAAGAAAAGAACCTATCTGGCAGTTTATCACACACAAACAAATAATATTGTTCAAGTTGCCGACACAATTTTTAAAACTGCAACTACACCCTTTCATGGAAATGGAAATTATTCAATTGCAATGTCACAAAAAGGATACGAGCAAATGTCATCGTGGGATTATCCCGTTTACAAAGATTATTTACTTATAAATTTAATTACCGGCGAAAAAAAACATATTGCAAAAAAAGTGAAATATAATATAATGCTATCACCATCAGAAAAATATTTGTTTTGGTTCGATTATGCCGATAGTGCATGGTATTCGCAACCTATTAATGAAAAAATATCTATTTGTTTAACGTGCAACCTAAAGTTTCCATTTTACAACGAAGATGATGATACTCCAAACCCACCAGATGCTTATGGGTATATGGGATGGACTGAAAATGATGAAAATTTTTTAATTTATGACCGCTACGATATTTGGAAATTCAATCCATTAAACAAAGAGAAACCATCTATAATTATAAGTGGACGAATGTTTAAAACACAATATAGATACGAGAAAACTAATCATGAAATAAATCTCATTCCAAAAAACGAGAATATTTTATTGCATTGTTTTAAAGAAAACAACAAACACGAAGGTTATTTTTTACTAAATATTAAATCCAATAACATTAAACTTTTAACCGAGGCAGGAAATAATTATAATTTTAGCATAAAAGCACAAAAATCGGATTCATATATTTGGACACAAAGTACATATAATATGTATCCCGATTTGCGATTTACAAAAAATAATTTCAAAAACATTAATATAGTTTCAAATGTTAATCCGCAACAAAAGGAATATTTATGGGGAAATGTTGAGTTAATAAAATGGAAAGCTTTTGATGGAAAAGAACTTGAAGGGTTGCTATATAAACCCGAGAATTTCGATTCAACAAAAACATACCCAATGATAACATATTTTTACGAACTACATTCAAACGAATTATTTCGTCATTATTCAGTTAGCCCAAGCAGGTCGGTCATTAATTTTACTTATTACACAAGTAATGGATACATTATTTTTGTGCCTGATGTTAAATATGGCAAAGGTCATCCTGGAAACGATGCCTATAATTGTATAATTTCGGGAGTAAAAGAAATAAGTAAAAATAATTGGATTGATAAAAAACATTTAGGTTTACAAGGGCAAAGTTGGGGTGGTTATCAGATAGCATATTTAATAACCCGCACAGATACCATATTTGCAGCGGCAATGGCAGGTGCACCTGTAAGTAACATGACAAGTGCTTATGGTGGCATACGTTGGGAATCGGGGCAAAGCCGAATGTTTCAGTACGAAAAAGGACAAAGCAGAATTGGCTATAATATTTGGGATAGCTTATCGCTTTATATCGAAAATTCGCCAATTTTTAGAGCAAATAAAATTAAAACCCCATTACTAATTATGGCTAATGACGGCGATGGAGCAGTTCCTTGGTACCAAGGAATTGAATTTTATATGGCATTACGAAGATTAGAGAAACCAGCATGGTTACTGAATTATAATGGCGACGAACATAATCTTTCTAAACGTCCAAATATGCTCGATTTATCAATTAGAATGCAAGAATTTTTCGACCATTATTTAAAAGATTCGCCTGCGCCTGAATGGATGGAAAAAGGTAGAGATGCGATAAATAATAAGTAACGTGCACTAAATAGTGTCTGTCCATAATGTCCGATTTTTTCGTTATACTCGTTTTGAAAACAGTCATTTACTATAGTAAACTCCTTGGTTTTCAAAACTTCGCATGCCTCAAACTCGAACATTATAGTTCAGACACTGACTTTATGGACATACACTAAATAGTGTCTGTCTATAAAGTCAGAAATATGCCACGAATTACACTAATTTTTTTCCTCCGTGGTTCGTGTCCCCACGAACCACTTCGTTGTTTTCATTCGTGAACTTATCGAAGCGTGCCGATAGCTATCGGTATCACGAACACCTTTAAAAATAAATATAAATGTGAGTAAATCGGACATTATGGACAAACACTAAATAGTGTCTGTTGTCATTTACTATAGTAAACTCCTTGGTTTTCAAAACTTCGCATGCCTCAAACTCGAACATTATAGTTCAGACACTGACTTTATGGACATACACTAAATAGTGTCTGTCTATAAAGTCAGAAATATGCCACGAATTACACTAATTTTTTTCCTCCGTGGTTCGTGTCCCCACGAACCACTTCGTTGTTTTCATTCGTGAACTTATCGAAGCGTGCCGATAGCTATCGGTATCACGAACACCTTTAAAAATAAATATAAATGTGAGTAAATCGGACATTATGGACAAACACTAAATAGTGTCTGTTTATAAAGTCGAGAAAAATGTAAATTTATGTCATATTTATAATTCTGAACTTATGGGTATAAGGTATAAGGGTATATGGTATAAGCAATTAACCGTCATTTCTTATTCGGGTCAGGTTAATTTTCTGGGGATCACTATAATGTTCGAGTTTGAAGCATGCCTCAAACTCGAACATTATGAATCAGACACTGACATTATAGACAAATACTAAATAATATTTTGATGTGTTAGATATAAATAGTCGTCCCTTAAAAAGTATTAAACGCATTAATTATCAAGTATTTAAGTTAATAATAATCCATTTTTATTTGCAAGAAATATTAGTAAACTTGTTAA
>MENF01000144.1 GCA_001769035.1 Bacteroidetes bacterium GWA2_32_17 | reverse complement strand
ATCAACCGAAACAGGAGATTTAATAGTGAATACAGCGTTGGAAGTATCCATTATTATTGGTAATGTATTGTTAGTAATTCTGACCAGAGCCTGCATCGTTGTGTTCATTGATGGTATAGTCCATGCATATGAGCCGGTGTTACTAGTAGAAGCAATAATGGTATTCCATGCAGCCCCATTATTAATTGAATATTCCAGTTTAACGGCGGATGCAAAAACTGTTGCATCCCATGTAATATTATGTGAGTTTTGAGATCTCCAGACTTCACCTCCGTTAGGTATAATAATAAAGTTTCCGGGCATCTGGATTGTGAATGCTGCATTACTGACATCATTAACTGTTGAACCTGATGAATTACTTGCTTTAACTTTAACCTGAGTAGATGGAGTATTGGGAATAGTCCATGTGTAGCTACCTGTATTTGGGGCAGCTGCCGTAATCAGGTTATATGTAGAGCCATCATCAGTAGAATACTCAAGTTTTAAAGTAGTAAAGAATGTAGCAGAAGTCCAGGTAATATTCCGGTTGGAATTAATGGTCCATATTTCACTGCCATTGGGCGCAGTCAGGATTGGAGTAGCGGGAGAAATTTCAAAAACAGCATTTGACAAATCCATCTGGCACGATGTTGTTGCGTCCTGAACCTTTACTAAGCATGTTGTTGATGGGGTATTTGGAACAGTCCATGAATAATTATTTGCCGCAACATTGGTAGCAACAGATGTAAACGTGCTGCCATTATCTGTAGAATATAAAATATTAAAAACACCGGATGTTCCTGCAGGGCTCCATGTAATGGTATGGGTTGATAATCCCTGCCAAACTTCAGCACCATTCGGGCTTGTAATATTAATTGGTAGCTGAATAGAAAAGACCCCATTACTGCTATCTCTTTTTGAAGGAGCATTGTAATCTAATACACGAATTAAAACCGTACTGGAGCTTACCATAGGAACTGTCCAACTATACTGGTTATTTGTTATGTTAAGATTACTGGCAACTGATGTCCAGTTTGAACCACTATTCAGGGAGTAGTCAATATTATAGTAATTTGAAACTCCTGAAGAAGTCCATTTAATTAAATAAGTCTGGCACCCATACATTTGTTCACTACCATTGGGTTGGGTTACTGTAATGGATTGCGCATTGGCAAAAACAATAGCAAACACAATCATTGCTGTAAAAAACAGAGCTTTAAAAAGTTTCATATTTTATAATTTTATTTGTTAAACAATTTAATATTAATATATTACCATGATTTTTAATTATCTATTATAATACTAGTTTTTAATACTTTATTACCATTATTTAACTCAATCTGGTAAATTCCGTTTGGAAATTTAGTAAAATCAAGTTGAATTATACCTGATGAAGTAGTTTTTAAATATTCTTTCGTAAAAATCAGTTCACCAGCGATGTTTATCACTTTAATTGAAATTTTATTTCCTGAATCTGTAACATATTTTAAGTTGAATATGCCATTGCTTGGATTAGGAAATATTTCAAGATTTGAGTTAATAGATGTATTATTAATGTTAGTTACAACGTTTATAATAATTGTATGAACATCAACCCCACAGGAATTAATGGCACTTAATACAACATTGTAAGTACCATTTGTAGAATATATATGAGTAGGATTTGGAGTATTGTCATAATTACCATCACCAAAGTCCCAACTATAAAAAGTAGCATATTGGGATGTGTTTGTAAAAGAAATCAAACCATTCCCGTTGTCAGTAGCTGTAAAATTTGCTATTGGTGGCTGGTCAACTGTTACAATGACAGTTGAAGAGGATGTACAACCATTGGCAGTTCCTGTAACGGTATAAGTTGTTGTGGTAGTTGGTGATACATTCACAAAAGAACCGCTTAAACTTCCCGGCATCCATGTATAACTTGTAGCACCTGTTGCACTTAATGTTGATAGGTCACCGTTACAAATAACGTTTGATGTAGCCTGAACTGATATTACTAATGGTTGATTATTTATATTTCCAGAGGTAATAATTGTATTTAATATATTAAATGATGAATCTGTTACTTCAATCAAAGTAGGTGTGTTAACAATGTTAAGAGGTGTGTTTGTTGAATTACAGGTAAGTGTGAAAGTAATAGTAAATAGCGCAGAAGAATTTACCATATTTATTCCTTCCAGATTTGAATCAAACCATGTAAATGTGAGTTTTCCTGAATTGACTTGAGTTGTACCAAAATTTCCTGAATTCATATTTGGTAAACCAAAATAACTAACACTTGAAAAAACTGCAACACTTGGATCGAACTGTATAGTACCTTGAATAGAATTAATATTTACAAAATCCAATGCTCTTAACGAAATATTAATATGAGAGCCAACTGTTCCGGAAACTGAGTCAAGAAATAAAGTTATATCAGGAATACTAGTGGAATTTTGAACAGTAATACTTCCATTGTCAAGTATAGTAGTTAGTGTATTAAATAAATTATCAACTATTTCAATTATTGTAGGTGTATTTTCAAAAGTTAAAAGTGAAATTTGTGAATTAGTTCCAGTGATATTAAAAGTTATAGAAAAAATAACAGACGAATCGGAAAGTGAAACACCTTCAAGTGTTCCATCGTACCACGAAAAAGTTAATTTTCCGGTGCCAACACCAGTAGTTCCGAAACTGCTTGAATTCATTCCTGAAAGACCAAATTGTTGTACTGATACATAAGAAACGATTGCGGGATCGAACTGGATTGTTCCTTGTGTAGAAATAATATTCTGAAAATCTTTTACTTTAACAGGTACCGTAATCTGTGTTCCGTTTTGTCCGTTTAAATCAGGTAATATTAGTGTAACCGAGCTAATTGCGCTTACTGATATTACAAATATTAAGGTAAAAAACAGTAATAATTTCTTCATTTTTTTAATTTAACTAAAAAATTTATACGAAATATTTTCTTTAAAGTTATTAAATTTTTTATAGTTGAAAAAATATTTTATTAAGTTATAATTTTTCGAGTTCGTTGAATAATAATTCTTTTTTACGGGTGGCTACAGGTAATTTAGTTCCATCTTTTAAAACCACATAACCACCATCTGCTTTTAAATATTTTTCAATAAAATTGATATTAATAAGATGAGATTTATGGATCCTGACAAAACAATTATATTTCACTAATTTTTTTTCAAATTCAATAAGAGTCTTGGAAGCAATTATAATACGATTATTAGTTAAAATAAAATTTGTGTAATTGCGGCTGCTTTCGCACCTGATAATTTCTGATGCATTAAAGATACAAGTTGAATCGGCAGAATTTACAGCTAATCTTTTGTTAAAAGTTAAATTTGACTTTAAATTCTCAACTATTAGAATTGCTTGCTGGGCAATTTCTTTAGTAGCAATAAAAGCTTGTACATGAACATTTCTTTTATTTAAAAACTCATGAAGTTCTTTTTCGCAATAAGTGTCATCTATAACTAAAAACTTTAACATTAAAAGAATAATTATAAAAATAGTTTGCACTAAAGTAATATATTATTATTTATAAAAATTAATAAATGTACCAGTGTATGGTTTTAATGTGCAGTTGTATGTTTATTCTGAATCAATGATTTTAATACAAAATTGTAACTTATGAAAAATAGATTAAATACCGTTTAAAGCAAAAACAAGTTCGTCTTTTTTTCGAGTAGAAACCAAAACAACAGAACCGTCCTTCATTATTAATCTTGCCCCATCCCTCTTTTCTAATCTGTCTATAAATGAAATATTTACAAGATGAGAATGGTGTGAACGAAAAAAGCCATAAGGGCTTAACATTTCATCATATTCTTTTAAAGAGCCGGAAACCAGTATGTTTTTTTTATTTGCCAAAATAAAAAGTGTATAGTTTCTATCTGCTTCACAACGCACTATGTCAGTAATATTAATTACATGCATTGACTCTTGAGTGTTAAGTACTATTTTTTTTGTTTCCCGGGTTAACCCATTCATATTAGACATAAATACATTTAGTTTCGCATTAATATTTTCATTATTAATTTGTTTCTGTGCTTTTTGTAAGGCGTTTACCAGTTCCTCCGGAATAACTGGTTTTAGTAAGTAATCAAGTGCGCTGAATTTAAAAGCTTGCACTGCAAACTGATTAAAAGCAGTAATAAAAATAACTTTAAAAGTTAATGGAGCCAATTGCATTAATAAGTCGAAACCAGTACCATCAGGCATTTTAATGTCAAGCAAAACGACATCAGGGATTTGTGTTTTAATTACTTCAATAGCAGATTGAATATCTTCTGCTTCGGCTATAACTTTTGCGTCAGGAAAATGAAGTTGTAAAATATTTATCAGAGAAGTTCTTATTCTCTTTTCATCATCAACAATAATAATTCGGATAGGATTCATAAAACAAAGATATATTATATAAAATCATTCGAATTGAAATGTTTTACTTTTTTATCTAACGTAGTTAAAAATTCAACAAGTGTTATACAGGAATAGAAAAAATAATCTTTGTTCCGGTTTGTTCTTCTTTTTGCAATGATAAATCTTCAATTGTATATGATAGTTTTTTCTTTTTCGATTTGTTCAAAAACTTTAATCTTTCATTTGTTATTTGCAAAGCCATTGATTTGTGTTTTTTATGTGAATCTTTTTGTTGTTGTGCCTGCATAATTCCAATGCCATTATCTGTAATCTGAACTTGTAAATTATTGCCGATTTTATTGAAAAAAATATTTATTATACCTGTACGTTTACTGCCTCTAAACCCATGTTCAATAGCATTTTCAATAAATGGTTGAGTAAGCATTGGTGGTAGAGTCACTTCTTCAGGGTCAAGTTCTTCATCAACTTCTATGGTATAGGTAAAATTGTCATTTAATCGTAATTTCTGAAGTGAGAGATAATAGTTTAGTGTTTCTATTTCTTTTTCAAGAGTAATATATTCAGAAGCTGAGTTATCAAGTATAAGTCGCATTAATCTCGAAAAATCAGAAAGATACATACCAGCATCCTTGGGTTGATGTTCGTATATAAAACTTTCAATACTTGCTAATGAATTAAAAATAAAATGCGGGTTCATTTGAGAACGAAGTAATTTCTGTTCTAATTTGATAGATTGTTGCTGCGATTTTAATTTATTCTGGTGAATAAATAGAAACCCAATAATAACAATTAGCACAAGTAATCCTGCCAATCCTGCCATTAAGTAACGGTTATTGGATATGGTAAGTGCCTGTATTTGGTTTTGTTGTGCAAGTTCTTTATTTTCGGCTTCCTTTCTTTCAGTTTCAAATTTGGTTTCCATGGCAATCATTTGGTCAGACTTAGCAATATTATAAAGTGAGTCATTTAAATAAATATATTTAAATAAGTAATCTTTTTCATTTTTATAATCTTTTAAAGCATCATAAACGTCTACAAAATTTCCATACGCATTTAATTGCCAGTTTCTGTTACCAGCAATTTTAGCATATGTTAATCCCTTTTCTAGGTATTTTAAGGCAGTTTGATATTGTTTAATTTTATAATAAGTCATACCTATGTTAATAGAAGTAGCTGCTAATCCATTTATATCATTTAACTCTTCCCTTATTTTTAATGACTTAAAATAATAATCAAGAGATTTGTCAAATTGTTTTAATGATTCATATGTAGTACCAATATTGTTGTACGATGCAGATATTGTTTTTTTGTCTTTAGTCTTAATCCTATATTCCAATCCTTTTTTATGATACTCAAGAGCTTTTTTATATTCTCCGGTATTTTTATAAATTATACCTATATTATTATAAACAGTTCCTTTATGTGAAATTTCTTTGTTAATATTTAACTCAATATCTTTAAAATAATATTCAAGAGCTTTTTCATAGTTTCCTTGATCCTGATACAAAACCGCAATGTTAGTAAGCACCTTATTTGCTGAATATTTATCACCATTTTCCTCATGAGCTTTAATACTCTTAAGATAATAATCAAGAGATAATGGAAAATTACCTTCATCATGATATATCAGACCAAATTCATTATACGCACCGGCTATTCCATGTTTATAATCTATTTTTTTTGATAACTCTAAGGACTGGTTGGCATAGTCTTTTGCAATTTTAGGATTATTCCCAACATATTCGGCACATAAGTTTGACAGAGTTATTACTTTTAAGGTATCATTCTTTTGAAAATGCAAAACTTTAATTAAGCTATCTATTGTACGATGATTTTGAGAATAAATGTTATTATTATAATTTAAAAATAATACAGCAACAATAAATAAAAAAATATATTTAATCATAATTAGTTATGCTTTTATTAAATTTTAAAAAGTAGATTCAGTAAATTTTATTATTAACATCCGATAGCTATCGGATTTGAAAAGTTAAAATGGCTATTTTATGCACTTTTATGCGTAACATCAGTTAATAAGAAATTATTAATGTTTTTTAAAATGAATAAGTTAACCCACCAACAGCATTAAACCCTTGCGATGGGTAAAAGTTCCAGTAGTATTTTTTAGAAGCTGTAATATTATTCAAATTTAAAAATACAGACAATATTTTAGAGTAGCGATATTCTAATCCGAGATTTGCATCAATAATTTTCTTTAATTTATACGGTTCGTTGGGTGATAAATAATTTGGTGCAAACCTGTCGCCTAATGCAAATACATCTGCATTTACTATAATTTTGTTACGTAAATTGTAACGTGCAGTAAATGTTACGTCCCATTCGGGTTTGTGCCATGGTTTAGCTAAATCTGTTAAAGTATATTTGTAATAATTTCCCTTTAAAAATACATTTAGTTTCTCGGTATTTTTATAAGCTATTTCGCCATAAAATTGTAATAGCTGTACTTCTTTATCATAAACAACATCGAAATAATTACCAGCTCCAACTGTATCATTTACAAAGAAATACATATTGTTAAAAATTCCATAGTTACCTCTCACGATAAATGAAACTTTTTTACTGAAATTGCCTTTTATACCTGCATTCAAATTTATTTTGTTATTAGAATTTTGAATTTGTAATCCGGGTTTTAAAAAAGGATTTTCTTTAGTGTTTATTGCAAAATTGTTTTGTTGCATTTTGCCCTCAACACCGATAAAAGGAATTAAGAAGTTTTCAATAACATTATACTGCAATAATACGGTTGGATAAAAATGATAAAATACCGAATCGCTATAAGCATCAGTTTCCATAGATAATCCCAGTTTTACTCTCCATTGAGCACCCGAGAGTTTTACCCAAGGATTTATTTTAACTAAAGCATTATTGTTTGTATCAATTAACGAATTTTTATTGAGCCACGAAACTTCAATGTTTCCGCCAATAACTTCAGAATCGTAATATTTATTCAAGTCGGTTGTTATGTTTATTAAATTTTGATAACTTTTGAAATTATCTTCAAAATACTGATATTTAATACTTGTATTATAATTAAGATGTTCAGAATCTTTATAATTTGATGATAGTCCTGCATTTCCTGTAATAGTATTATAATGCTGAAAAATTTGTTTTTTGTCAAAAATAGTATCTGAAAAATTAGTTCCATAATTATGTACTGCATTTCGTTCGTACGTGGCATCGCCGAATAATGTAGAATGTTCGTAACATTTTTTACCAAATAAATCAACTTTGTTATCGCTATATGATGCAGGCGATTTAATACCATTAACTAATTTTATTTTACTAACCGAAGACAAATGTTTTATATAAACTCCACCCGAATAATTTTTTGAGCGTAACATATTTACACCAGCTTCACCAAGTAAAGTGTTATAATTTCCGGCACCTGCTTTTATATAAGTTGAATATAATTTTGAAATAGGTTCGCTAACCATTTTAGCTGGTTGAATAGGAATTACATCAAAACTTACAGGTATTTGTTTTGGGTAAATACTATAAGTCATTTTTCTTTTTAGTGAACTTGTGTCGTTAATTTCGGGCAAAATATTAATTTTATACGCATCGCCAACAGTTGGGTCATAAGGTTTTACAACGTTTACATCTTCGTTTAATTTTGCTTGAGCTGTTGCAAAGTTTACAAAAAGCATAGCCGTACAAAAAACAGATATTGCGATAACCAAAATTTTATTCATAATATTTTTTCTTTTTTCTTTTTAATTTGATTGTTTAATCCGATAGCTATCGGATGTTCTATGTTCATTGTTATTTAACCATTTCATCGTTTATTGTTTTTTAACTTCATCATTCGATGTTCAATATTCATTATTCGGTGTTTTTTTTATAATCAATATCGAATAATGATTAACGATTTTTGATTTTTAACTTCACTATTCTTAAATCGTTGTTCATTATTCATTTATTAAAGAATTATCCGGTAACGAATCTTGTTCGGGCATAGCTTTTAGCCTTTCCTGCTCTTCAAGAATCTTTATCTGGTCGAGTTTCGATTTTGCGTCATCAATCATTCCATCATCGGTAATTTTGTAATTATCAATAACACTTTGCAATGTGGCTTTTGCCTGAAAATAATCCTTTTTTGAAATATAAACATCGGCTAATAAAAGAAACGATTTTGCCAGCCATTTTTGTTGAGGTGTATTTTTCTTTACAAAATCGAATACTACATTTTCGGTTAAGTCTAACTGATTTTGTTTAAAATATATATCGGCAGTTAAATATTTTGCTTCGGCTTCTATTGCACTTTTGCAATTTTTCGAAATTAAAGTAAATTCTTCTAATGCCAAATCGTAATTACTTAAAGCATATTCGCTTTTACCGATAATGTAATGTGCTTCGCGTATAATTTCGTCCGACAATTTATCCATAAAAAGAACATTTATAGACGCTTTATGAGCGTTATCGAACTCGTTTAAATTAAAATAACATCTCATTTTACCAATTTTTGCACTCATAATGTTATTTTGATATACTGCAGAATTTTCTAAAGTAATATAATAATTAATCGCATCATTATAATTTCCTTTATCAAACTCGTATTTAGATACTTTTACTAACGATGGTTCGGTAAAAACGCTATTGGGACGACCAAGAGCCTTTTTATAAAATTCTATTGAAGCATCGGTATTCGCTCTTTTGTTTAAACATTCTGCTTTATAATAAAAAACATTTGCCGAAAATATTCCCTGAGCATTAAATTTATTAATATAATCATTAAACAAGCCATCAGCTTTAGCACAATCGCCCGACATATATACTTTTTCGGCAGTAGAATATATTAGTGAATCTTGTTCTGTAATTCTGAAATCTCCCTGGTTCCCTCGTTCTTTAAGATATGAGTAATACCCATCTACGTCGTTCATGTCCAAATAAACATTTTTCAAACCAAGATATGCGTCTTTAGCTTCGGTAGATGACGAATAGTTCTCAATTACTTTTTTATAAACTGTCAAAGCATTTTCGTTTTTGTCGTTATTGTAATATACCAAACCCATTTGAATGTATGATTTGCGAACAAAATCGCTTGCAGGGTATTCGTCAATAATTTTCTGATATGTGCTAATAGCTATATCTTTTTCTTCGATTGCTATATAGCTGTTTGCAAGCTCATACATTGCATCATCAATATAAGGCGATGATGTAAAATCGGCAAGTAACTGATTAAGAATTATTATTTTATCGTTATGTTGTTTTAAAAGACCTAAGCAAAACCCTTTTTGATACATGGCATAATCAACCGCAGCTAAGTGAATATCAATAGCTTTAGCATAATTTTCGACTGCAAAATCGTATTCGCGTGCCGAAAAATCACAATCACCAATCCTGCAATAGGCATCGGCAGTCATTTTTGATTTCACATTTTTTTCATTATCAACAAATTTACGGAACCATGATAATGATTGTTTGTAATCCGATTTTTTAAAATAGCAATACCCTAAACCATAATAAGCTAAATTAAATTCTTTAGAACCAAATGCACCTGGTGTTAGTAAAAATTTATTATATTGCGATAGAGCATCGTCGTATCTATCTAATCTATAATATGATTCGCCTTTCCAGAAAATTGACTGGGCTTTATATTGCTGATTGTATTTTGCGTTATTCAATGATTTGTCGAAATGAATAATTGCTTGTTCAAAATTTAAGCTATTAAATAGCTCCAACGCCCTGAAAAATGTTACACGCTGATAGGCTTCTTCATTTTCATTTGTAACTTCCTGAATATTTTCGAGTGCTTCAACGGCTTCTTTATAGTTTTTTGTACTCAAATATACTTTTCCAAGTAATGTGTAAATTTCGTCGAGTTTTTTTGAATTTGGAAAAGTATTAATGAAAGTATTTAATGTAATAATAGCTTCGTTAAATGGCGAGAACGATTGTTCAAATGTAAGTTTTGCGTAATTGTACATTGCATCTTCTTTTATCAGCTTGTCGAAATCCATTTTTGATGCGTTGCCAAAAGCAACACGGGCATTATTGTTATCGTTCTGAGCCATATAACAATCGGCAAGTATATAAAGCGAGTTTTGTGTAAGACTATCATTTACGCTTGTAATTTTTTCGAGTGTATAAATAGTTTTTAATCGTAATTCCGATTTATAATATGCATATCCTAATTCGTAAATATCGCGACGAGTTAAATTTGGAGTTTTATCGCGGTACATTTCGAGATATGGGACAGCATCGCTAAAACGGTTAGTTCTGTAATACGATTCACCTATTATTCTTGCAATTTCCGGAGCCCGTTTTGTTGTAGCCGAGTCGAGTAATGCAGGGGCATAAGTAATAACCATATCGAACTGTTCCTGTAAATAATAAATTTGTGTAATATAATAAGGTACTATAGTTCCAAAAATTTCATCGGAAGTTAATTTGCGAAATCCAGCCAAAGCAGTTTCATAATTTTTCTTTGAGTAAGCAATATGCGAATAAAAATATAATGCAGGAACCGTATATTTATTGTTGTTATCTTTTATTTCAAAAAATGCTTTCTCGGCTTTGTCAAAATTTTTAATAACAAAGTAACAGTATCCTGTTTTAAAATAATATTCTGCCTGTTCTTCGGAACTAAGGTAATATGGGTCTATTTTTTCGAACCACTCAATTGCATTTTTAAACTTTTTTTCGCGATACTGTAATTTGCTCATATAAAAATACAAGTATTCTAAACGCGAGCTCTCCTGAAAGTTTTTAACGAAATCTTTTATTTTATATTCAGCATTTTTGTTAAATAATTCCATAGCACAAACAGCCGAATAATAGTCGGCATCAGTTAGCATAAGATTATATTCGCGATTACTTAGGTAATCATCAAAATATTTTTGCGAAAAGCCGTATTTTTGTTTTTCGAACAACTCAACAGCTTTTTTAAAGTTATAATCAGCATCGTTATTTATGGCTGTTTTTTGTGCAATAACATTGCTACTAAAAAACAGTAAAAATGAGTAGAATAAGCTGAATAACAGATAATTTTTGTGCATAAGCTAATTACTTATAATAATGCTAAATTAGGTATTAATTTTTTTTTAAATTTTATAGTTTATTCTTTTAATTAACAATTGAATGTTCATTTCTAAAATGATTTTTATAATTTTAAGAATATTAAATTTGTAGGTTTGTATATATAATATAATTTTACAAAATAATGAACGAAAATTATTCAGTACAGTTAGAAAATTTAAATATCTATCAGCAGGAAGAAAAAGTTTTAAAAGATGTAACATTCTGCTTAAAGAAAGGCGAATTTGTTTACATTATTGGCAGAGTTGGTAGCGGAAAATCGAGTTTATTAAAAGTTATTTATGGCGAAATACCTGTTACCGAAGGCGAAGGAAATGTGTGCGGATTCGATTTAAAAAAAATAAAAAAGAGTTCTATTCCTAAACTTAGACGAAAACTTGGAATTGTTTTTCAGGATTTTCAATTGCTTACCGACAGAGATGTTTATCGGAATCTGAAATTTGTTTTAAGTGCAACAGCGTGCGAAAAAAAAGAAATTGATAAGCGGATTATTGAAGTTCTTGATAATGTTGGTATGTCCGATAAAATAAAACGTATGCCTCACGAACTTTCCGGAGGCGAACAACAGCGAATTGTTATAGCAAGAGCATTGTTAAATCACCCCGAATTAATTTTAGCCGACGAACCTACTGGCAATTTAGACCCCGAAACTTCAGAAGGGATATTAAAATTACTTGCAGATATCAGTAATAACGGTTGTTCGGTAATAATGGCAACACATAACTATTCTGTTTTAAAAAAATTTCCATACCGAACAATTAAATGCGAAGAAAATAAAATTTCTGAATTGAATGAAAATATTACAGCAATTGATTTCGAATCAATAAAAGAATAAAATTATACGGGATTTAGAAGTTTTAACTTTAAGTGTTTCTTTAGTTGTCCCGCAGAGATTCGAACTCCGACAAACAGATCCAGAGACTGTTGTGCTACCATTACACAACGGGACAATTAACGGGACTTCTAAAAATTGCTTTTTCTTTGTTGGACTTCAATTTTAAAATCCTCATTTACAACAGTAAACTCCGGTTTTAAAATCTCGTCCGCCTCGAAAAATCTAATTTTTAGAACCCCTCTTAAAAATGTTGTCCGACCAGGATTCGAACCTGGACTAACAGAATCAAAATCTGTGGTGCTACCTTTACACCATCGAACAATATTAATTAGTGTCTGTCCATAATGTCCGATTTCTACGTTATTCTCATTTTTAAAATCAGTCATTTACTACAGTAAACTTCTGATATTTAAAAATTTCGAATGCCTTGAACTCGAACATTATGAATCAAACACTGACTCTATAGACAAACACTAATTAGAGTCTGTCTATAAAGTCCGATTTTTTCGTTATGCCCCAGTATGCTTCGCAACGGGGTCATTCCGTCATTGTTTGTGAGGACACAAACAATGGCAGTGGTAAACTCCTTGGTTTTCAAAACTTCACATGTTTACCCTGTAGAATTTGCGAATGTAAATATTCAACAGGGACTCAAACTCGAACATTATAGTTCAGACACTGACTTTATGGACAAACACTAAATAAAGAACTCCAAATAAAATGCAAATTTATAAAAAAATATCTGCTAAAAACATTTTTTTGATTTTTTAAGTAAAAATAAAATTCTTCACAAAAAAATTATCTTAATTTCGTGCTTTTAAAAATATAACAATTTCATAAAAAGAAAATTATAAATCATGAAGTTTAAGCTTTGGAACAACATTGGTGGCTGGATAGTATTCGTTATTTCGGCTATTGTTTATTTAATGACTATAGAACCAACCGCAAGTTTTTGGGACTGTGGCGAATTTATTGCAACTGCATTCAAATTAGAAGTTGGGCACCCTCCCGGAGCGCCTTTCTTTATGTTTATAGCTCGATTCTTTACGCTTTTTGCAAGCGATAATGCTCATGTTGCTATGATGGTTAACGCAATGTCGGGTTTGTTTAGTGCACTTACTATATTGTTCATATTTTGGACAATCACCTATTTTGCAAAAAGAATGCTTGTAAAAGAAAGGGAAATGACTGTTGGACAATTAGTTGCTATTATTGGAAGCGGTTTAGTAGGTTCATTAGCTTATACTTTTTCCGATTCTTTTTGGTTTTCGGCAGTTGAGGGCGAAGTTTACGCTTCATCGTCTTTATTTACAGCCCTTGTTTTTTGGCTAATTACAAAATGGGATGCCGTTGCCGATGAAAAATACTCGAACAGGTGGATAGTTCTTATTGCATTTTTTATGGGAATTTCTATTGGAGTTCACTTATTAAATTTACTTGCAATACCAGCAATTGTGTTTGTTATTTATTTCCGCAAATATAAGCCTACAAAAAAAGGTGTTATTTATGCTTCAATAATTTCGGTTGTTATACTTGCTGCAATAATGTATGGTATAATACAAGGAATATTTAAAGTTGCATCATGGTTCGAACTTGCTTTTGTTAACGGTATGGGTATGGGATATAATTCTGGTCTTTTGTTTTATGCTATTCTTTTAGTAATTTTAATAATTGCAGGAATTTATGTTACTATAAAAGATGTTTCAAGGTTTTTAAAAGCAACTGTAATTGCACTTTTACTGTTTTTTACTGGTGTACCATTAATGGTTAATAATGTGTTGTTTTGGGTTTTATTTGTTGGTGGCGTTTGGGCTGCTGTTTATTATTTAAAACAACTTAAACCAATTTTAAACACTTTAGTGCTTAGTGTTGCAATGATTATTGTAGGTTATTCAACTTTTGCAATGATAATTATAAGGTCAACTGTTGATACTCCGCTTGATGAAAATAATCCTGAAAATGTTTTTGCACTTATTTCGTATTTAAATCGTGAACAATATGGCGACCGTCCTTTATTATATGGACAAACATTTGTAGCTCAACAAGATAAACAAGAACCTTATATAGAAGGCGACCCTCTTTACATCCAAAAAGATGGCAAATATGTTGAAATTGATAAAAAACGAACACCAAATTACGATAGTCAGTTTTGCATGCTTTTCCCACGTATGTTCAGCCCCGATGCTAGTCATGTAAGTGCATATAAAACATGGACTGATTTTAAAGGAACACCTGTGAACTATGTTATGGGCGATGGAACAGTTCAAAAAATATATAAACCAACATTTTTCGAAAACATAAAATTCTTCTTTAAATATCAGGTTGGATTTATGTACTTTAGATATTTTATGTGGAATTTTGCCGGACGACAAAATGATATTCAAGGACATGGCAATATTATTAATGGCAATTGGATATCAGGAATTCCGTTTATTGATAATATGCGTCTTGGCTCTCAGGACAATCTTCCTGAAACCTTAGGAAATAACAAAGCAAAAAATGTTTATTTTTTACTTCCATTATTATTAGGTTTAATAGGTATGTACTTTCATTATTTAAAGGAATCTAAAGGGTTTGTTATTGTACTTTTGTTATTTTTCTTTACAGGCTTAGCTATTGTTATTTATCTTAATCAGACCCCTTATCAGCCACGTGAACGTGATTATGCTTATGCAGGCTCATTTTATGCTTTTGCAATTTGGATTGGTTTAGGTGTGGCAGCTCTTTTCGAACTTTTAAAGAAAAAAATGCCCGAAACAATTACAGCAGTTCTTGTAACAATAGTCAGCTTAGCTGCTGTTCCTAGTATAATGGCAAAAGAAAACTGGGACGACCACGACCGCTCAAATTGTTATACTGCACGCGATTTTGCAAGAAATTATCTCGAATCGTGCGAACCAAATGCGATTTTATTTACTAATGGCGATAACGATACTTTCCCGTTATGGTACGACCAAGAAGTTGAAGGCATTAGAACTGATGTTCGTGTTGTTAATTTAAGCCTTTTGAATACTGATTGGTATATCGAGCAAATGAAACGCAAAGCTTATGAATCGGAACCTTTGCCTATTTCATTTACTTACGACCAAATAGCACACGAACGAAGAATTTATGTGCCTGTTATTGAGCAAATTAAAACCCCTGTTGATATTGGTAAAATTATTGAATTTGTACAAAGTGAATCAAACGAAGCAAAAGTTCCTGTTTCGCAAACCGAGATGATAAATTTTATTCCTACAAAACAATTTACATTAAAAGTTGATTCGCTTAAAGTGCTAAATAATAAGACAATAAAACGAACACAGGCAAGCAGAATGGTACCAAATGTTCAATGGGCTATTTCTAAAAACTATTTGTACAAATCGGAATTAGCTATTCTAGATATTTTATCGAACAATAAATGGGAGCGTCCTGTTTACTTTGCTATTACTGTTGGTGGCGACAGCTATATGAATTTAGACGATTATTTTCGTTTAGATGGTTTGGCTTATCGTTTAACACCAATAAAAGCAAGCAACAAAGACGGACAAACCGGTTGGATTGATACTGACATTTTGTACAATAACTTAATGAATAAATTTACTTGGGGAGGCATTGAGCGTAAAGATATTTACTTAAATGAAAACAATTTGCGAATGACAATGAACTTCCGTAATAATTTTTCTCGATTGGCTTCGGCATTAATTGATGAAGGGAAACGCGATTCGGCAGTAAAAGTTTTAGACCAATGTATGAAAGTTATGCCTGCCGAAACAGTTCCATATAATGTTTTTGTGCTTGGCATTATCGAAGGATATTATCGTGCCGGTGAATTGAAAAAAGCTACTGAAATAACCGAAAAAATGATAAAATTAACTCAAGGTGAACTCGATTATTATTTATCGCTCGATAAATCAAACGTAAGCATGGTCGAGAACGAAACCAAAAGAGCAATGTCGGTTATGCAGGAACTTTCGAGATTAACAAGACAATACAGCCAGCAAGAGTTGTCTAAAAAAATTGACGATAAGTTTAAAATTTATTACGAAAAGTTTATTACGTTGTTTCCTCAGCAGCAGTAACATCATCCGATAATTATCGGATTAAAAGTGTTAATAAAATTATGAATGCTGAGAAAAATATATATTTAACTTTCGATGATGGACCAACACCCGAAGTAACACTTCGGGTGTTGGCATTATTAAAAGAATATAATGCAAAAGCAACTTTCTTTTGTCTGGGAAAAAATGTTGAGCAATTTCCCGAAATATATAATGAAATATTAATTCAGGGACATGCTGTTGGCAATCATTCATATTCGCACTTAAACGGCTGGATTACAAATAATAAAAAATATTTTGCAGATGTAAATAAAGCATCTGTTTTAATTAAATCAAGACTTTTTCGCCCGCCTTATGGCAAGTTGTTACCAATCCAATGGTTTATTATAAAAAAATCATATAAAATTGTATTTTGGACATGTTTAAGTAAAGATTACTCTGAAAAAATTAATGAAGAAAAAATTTTATACAGAGTAAAAAAAGCATCAAAAAACAATGCGGTAATTGTTTTTCACGACACAATTAAAGCTTCAAAAAAACTTCTTAATATTTTGCCCGAATATTTAGAGTTTTTAAAGTCTGAAAATTTTAATTGTGTTTTAATTAAGTAACTGATGTTACGCAAATACATTTTAACCGCAGGGTTCGCAGAGATTTTACGCAGAGAACCGCTGAGTTTATTTTTTCCATTATTTCGTTTTCTGTTATTGTATTTCTCTGCGGCACTCCGCTATTAATTTTCTCTGTGGTCTCTGCGGTTATTTGTTGTTTTGCGTAATATCAATAAAGTAAATTATAAATTGTATATTTGATTAAAATATTTTACAAAAATGTATGAGATTACTGTACCTGGTTGTATTGATATAATTGATTTATTCGACTTTATACTTGCACCTTTATATATTATAGTAATTCTTTTTATAGCATTAAATTATCAAAAGAAAAAAGAATCCGAAAACCCTTTATATCGTTACTTTATAGGTGGTTTATTAGCGAAAATATTTGGTGGTATAGGTTTTTTGCTTATTTATATTTATTATTATGGCAGCGATAGCGATACTACCATGTATTACAACACAAGTGTTAGTCTGATTAATCTTGCAGGTAAAAACATGTCGGTATTTTTTTCAATCATTTTTGGTAATAATTCATTAGAAAATTATTCGTATTTTAACAACGAAACGGGATACCCTTATTTTTATTCGGATGCCAACTCTTTAGCTGTAGCCCGATTAACAGCTCCTTTTGTATTAATAGGTGCAAGAAGTTTCATGGCAACTACTGTTTTAATTTCTACACTTACATATTTTGGTATTTGGAGATTGTTTTTGCTTTTTGCCGAACAAAACAAAGAAATAGTAAAACAAATTGCTTTTGCTATTTTATTTATTCCATCTGTGTTTTTTTGGGGTTCAGGAATACTTAAAGATAGCTATACTTTAAGTGCAGCATGTTGGTTATTGGTTTCGGCGTATTACATAGTTATAAAGAAAAAGAAAATTTTATTTAATGTAACTGTTTTTATAATTAGTGTTTATGTGCTTATTGCTATTAAGCCATATATCTTTTTTGCTGCTTTTGGTGGAATAATAATAATGGTTGTACATTACTTTATTCGCGATGTCCGAAATAAAGTACTTAAATATACAGTACTTCCTATTTTAATTGTTTTTTTTGTGCTTGGTGGTATTTACACAATGTTAAATGTCGGAAATACTATTGGCGGATGGTATTCATCAGTAGATAAAATTGTTGAAAAAGCTTACATAACTCAGCAGGATTTAAAACAAGAATATTACGGGGGAAACAGGTTCGATATTGGCTCTTTTGACCCAACAATTGGAGGAATTTTATCTAAAGCACAACCAGCAATTACAGCCGGACTATTTCGTCCTTTTGTTTGGGAAAGCCGAAATCCGGTTATGTTATTATCGGGATTAGAAAATATAATTTATCTTTTTTTATTTCTTTATATTTTGTTATTAAGTTTTATGGCTCTTTTTAACTTAGGATTTAACTATATGCTTAAAACAGCTTTCGATAATTCTTTAGTGGTTTTTTCATTAGTATTTAGTATAATGTTTGCATTTATGGTTGGCTTAACTACAGCTAATTTTGGAGCATTAGTAAGATATAAAATTCCTTTAATTCCATTTTTTCTATCGGCGTTATTTATAATAATAAGCAGATTTAATAAACAAAGAGAAAAAAACATTACAGAATAAAAAACATCATGCACATTCTTTTTTTAAGTTACGATGGAATTACAGATGCCTTAGGGCAATCGCAAATATTGCCCTATTTAAAAGGACTTGCAAAGCTTGACTTTAAAATTCATATAATTTCTGCTGAAAAAAAAATTGATAATTTCAATAAAGTTAATAGTGAATTATTAGAAAATAACATTCACTGGTACCCCATTAAATACCTTAAATCGCCACCTGTTTTGTCAACAATCTGGGATATTTATAAAATGATTAAACAAACTAAAAAAATTATTAAAAATCATCCTATTAAAATTATTCATTGCAGGGGATATATTACTTCTATTATTGGGTTAAAATATAAGAAAAAATATGATATAGGATTTTTGTTTGATATGCGTGGTTTTTATGCCGACGAAAGAGCCGAAAGCGGATTATGGAACAAAAATAATTTCATATATATATTTATTTACAATTGGTTTAAAACAAAAGAAAAAGAATTTATTAATAATGCCGATTATATTGTTTCATTAACAAACAAAGGGAAAGATATAATTTGTGATAACATTATAAATAAACAATTAAATAATATCGAAATTATTCCCTGTTGCGTTGATACTCAAAATTTTGACTTTAATAAATTTAATGAATCATTAATTAAAAATGTTAGAAAAGAATTAAATATCAATAGCGATGCCATTGTTTATACATATTTAGGTTCAATTGGTACCTGGTATTTGCTCGACGAAATGCTTATAATGTTTAATGAAATTTATAAGCAGAATACTAAAAGTGTTTTTCTCTTTATTTCAAACGATTCGCCAAATATAATTAACGAAGCTATTATTCGAAATAATTGTAATAAAAACGCAATTATTATTACAAGCAAGTCATCCGATTTGGTGCCAAAATATTTATCGGTTTCCGATTGGGGCTTGTTTTTTATAAAGCCCGTGTTTTCTAAACAAGCATCTTCGCCTACAAAATTAGCTGAGTTTTTAGCAATGGGAATTCCGGTTATAACTAATAAAGGTATTGGCGATGTTGATGAGTTTATTGAATTAACAAATGCAGGTGTTTTGGTAAACAATTTTTCGAGCGAAGAGTTAATAAAATCAGTTTCAAAAATCAATAATTATAATAAACAAAACAAAGAGTTTTATTATAATTTAGCTTTTAAATATTTTAATAAAGATGATGCAATTAATAAGTATGCAGACATATATAATAGGATAAACAACACTTAATTCTATTTAGTGTCTGTCCATAATGTCCGATTTCTGCGTTATTCTCGTATTAAAAAACAGTCATTTACTACAGTAAA
>MENF01000143.1:20061-25036 GCA_001769035.1 Bacteroidetes bacterium GWA2_32_17 | reverse complement strand
TAATTTACCCCATTAGATAAAAACTTATGGAGAGGATTATTTTTATTTATAAGCAAATATCTAACGGGGTGAATTATTTTTTCTTGGCGTAATGGCGCCTTTGCGAGAAATAATCATTGTTAGAAACTTTTTACGTAACATCAGTTAATAACAATAGCATGATGAACAACTCTATCAATAATAGCTGAAGCCATAGTGTAATCGCCAAAAATATTACCCCAATCTTCAAAATTTCTGTTAGTAGTAATAACTACTGAACAGTAACAATATTTTTTGATAAATACATTCGTTTTACACAAAATTAATTTTAAAAAAAATATTTTTTATATTTGTTTTATTAAAAAAAAAAATTATTTTTGCACAAAATTTAATATAATTACAATGAAAACAATTAAATACATTTCATTTTTTGTGATGATTTTTACAGCTTTTTTTATTACTGCATGTAATTCAGGTTCAAATAGTTCAATTGAAGATTCGGAAGATATGTTAGAAACAGATTCTGTTGATGAGCAAACGCCCGTTGAGATAGTGGAGCCCAACAAGTTTTTTATATTAATAAAAAAATCGGGTTGTAAATTTAGCGACGGTTTAACTAATTCCGAAAAAGCAACTTATGAAACACAAACAGCTCGGGAAATAAATCTTGGTGTTTATTTTTCCGACCTTGCATATCTTGCAACTTTTGAGAAATCACAACCTTCGCTAAAATATTTTAGCAAAGTAAAAAATATGAGTGACCAAATGGGACTTTCAACAGCCATTAGTAAAGATACTTACAGTTACCTCGAAAAAAATATTTCGAATGCCGACTCACTACTAATTATTACTGATAATTCCTATAAAAGCGTTATTCAGAAATTAATAGAAACCGGGAACGGTAAATCGCTGGCTTTTATTATGTTAGGCGGATGGGTTGAAAGTATGTATGTTGCTGTAAATATAGTGGGAAAATACTCTGATAACGATGCTAATATAAATGAAATTGCCAGCCAAAAAGTAACTTTCGACAACTTATTTCGAAACCTCAAAAAATACAAAGAAGATCCCGATGTTAACGAACAACTTGTAAATATTAAAAAAATTAAAACAATTTATAAGCAGTTAAAAAAAGAATCTGTTGAGCAAAACTCTCCTGCAAATAAAGATACATCAAAAGCAATTACCGAACAAAAAACTAAGTATATTTTTACAAAAGAGTTGTACGAGTCATTTTGCAAAGAAATAAATGACCTCAGAACCATTATAATTAAGATGTCTTAACTATTAATTAGCGTGATAATTCTTATACTGAATAGTTACAAATATTTTTTTTATAAATTATATTTTTTTGTCAATTATTTCAGTTCTTAAACTAACCCATTAATACTCCCATCTTATCTGCTTTTAACTATTAAAACAAGTTATTACCAACCGATAGCAATCTGATTATTCCTCAATTTAAAGCTCAAAACATCCATAATTCTTTAGTTTTAAATCCTCATTTGTTTCATTTACATTGAAGTATGCGTGGTCATAATCATCGCCTAACCATTCAATATATCCTTCATATTCCTCATCATCGGGATTTTTTAAAACATATAACATGTTTTCAAAACCACCAATTCCGCCACAATCTTCGGGTGGGCAATTCATTTTTCCATCAATGCATTGTGGATAAATAATTTTATTTTCGGATGGAATAATTTTCTCTAAAATAACTTCATGCTCCCATCCATCACCAAAATCATATTCGTAAATCATTCTATCATTTTCTTTTTGTAATAAATCGGAAACTTTAATTTTTTTGTAATCCACCGAATCAGCTCCCCAATCGTCATTTGGATCTTTTGCAGTATAAAAAGTTTTATTTTTAATAAACTGATGTAAATGCAGATTATCCCAACCCATTGAAGTTTGAATTACCTTATGTAAATCGGATAATAACAAATTAGAAGGAATTAATAATCTTCTCCAAATTTTTGGCTTAATTTCTTTTAATGCCATCTGTATTTGATAAGTTGCTATCATATTTTAATTATTAAAAAATTATTTATTTTTTTACAATCTTATTAATTAATACCTCATTATTAGTCTTTATTTTTAAAAAATAAATTCCGTTTGATAAAAATGAAATGTCAATTAAATTTTTATTAATTGTTTTATATACTTCTCTTCCAAATACGTCAGTAACAGATATATTCGTAAAATTTTCATTTACTAGCAAATTAATAATTCCTGATGTTGGATTAGGGTATATTTGAACATTGTTATTGTTTTCATTTTCTTTAACCTCATTAATATTAACACACGAAACTATAGCTTCCCAACCATTACCAGTTACAAAATCGTCGGAATGAAAGCGAAATGTTAATGCACCTGTAGCATCGGTAGAAGTAATAATACCCGGTGAGTTTGTTCCGCAATACATTCCTATTAATGGTGAAGATGTGCTATTGCCATCATATATATTCAAATAATCATATCCGCAGCTCGGTTCATACTCAACATCATAACTTAAAAATTCAACTTTAATTTTATTATTTGCAGATGCAGGCAGTAATGTTGTAACAAAGTTCATTGAATTATTATAAATTGCGAAATTTCCACCATCATCATAAAACATTGCAGAGCAGGTTGAAATTTGCTGATTAGTCATAAGAATTTGAACTCCAATAACAATAGATTTTGTTATATAAGTAGAGTAAGTTCCATCTGAAATAAGAAATTTTAAATCAATAACGGTTCCAATTAGAGTTAATGAGGATATTGTTATATTAAAAGTTAAAGGAATTGTTTGAGATACATTAATAATACCTGCATTTGCAATAGGATTATTAACAGTTACAAAACCAGCATTAGCTCCAATAGCCGAACATGTTACAGTAGCATTTCCAGAACTAATCTGACCAAAATTACTTGCATTTATATTTATATCGGCACTTTCGTTTGCTTCCAAAAAACCGTTTGCATTGTTATCGTTAGCAATATTAACATACTGCAAATTAAAAGTTGGTGCGGCTTGTCCTGCTCCTAACTTATATGTCATGATATTTGCTACTGAACCAATATTCCAGACTCTCAACCCACTTGGGTCACCATTATAAAAATCAGAATTAGGAACTGTTGTTATACTAAATTCATCGTTAAATGCTGAATGAAAACAAGCGTCATAGTGATTTGTTATATCATTGTTTGCATGCTCTAAATAAACCTCGTTATGTGTAGTTTGGTTATCGCCGCTTCTATCAATTTGCCAAATTGTCAACCCTTCATCTGGTATGGAAGCATACCTACTAATCTGACGAAAATTTTCAATTAAAAAAAACTCGTTTGTATCGTTCAAATTTTTATATTTGTAGCATGTTATAGTATTTGCAGTATCATTATTAATTCCATTGTAATTTGTTATATCAACAACTTTTCCCCAGCCTGCATTAGTCCAGAAATGTGGATTAGGCGGAACGGGGTTATAGTAATCGCCCATCCAGCACATTAAATCGAACGAGCCAATTCCATCGTCGCTGCCATCATATTTATATGTATCGGGCCATTTTCCAATCATGTGACCATTCTCATGTGCAACAGTTGCAAGTTCTAACGGGCTGTTAGCAGGCGAAGTATTATATGCACCAGAATGAACACCATCGGCGTAAAAGCCTCCATAATATCCTTGATGGTACCACATTCCCTGCGACCATGTTTGTGCAACGCCTGTGTACATTAAATTTATTGCTGTTATACTTCCATCGGGTTCGGTAGTTAAAGTAGAAAAATCGAAGCCAGTTGATTCAATCCAGTTTAAAGCTAATTCTAAAATTTGCTGAGCTCCAAACCCCATTGGCATTTGTTCATAATCGGCAAAAGTAAGTGGTGCTCTGTAATAGCCATAAACAACATTCTGATAATCAACTAACCCACCGGAAATATCAGAATAAAATTTACGCAAAGATCCATTGTTACCAAAATTAATATAATTTAAATCGTTACAAAAATCATCAAACTCGGTAATTGGTAATACTGCCGGTTCATCTGAAAAATCAACAACTATGCACAAACCCTTTATGTTTCCGATAACATGATGCACAAGGGTTTTATTTTTTAGAACTGGTTGTTCGTTTAAGCTAACTGATTTTTTATTTTTTGCAATAATTTCTGCTCTTGATTTGTTTGAAATATCTATATGTTTAGGAAAATTCAAATCGTTTTTTAATGTTAAGCCATTATCTTTTTTACCTTTATATATAATGCCTGTAGAAATCAATTCATTATTATTTTCCGAAAGTTTTGCATAACAAATCCAATTTGATTTAACATCACGAATTAGTGTATATCCATCAAGTCCTTCGGCACGCATATAAAATTCGGTGCCAAATAATTTCAAATCAACAAAACTACCATCGGGTTGTTTAAATTGCAAAATTTTACCATTATAAGGTGCTGCTATAATGTTAATTGAAACAAATAACATTATTATAAAAAATATTTTTTTCATTTTATTAATTTTATATTCAAAAGTAATAAAATATTGGATTCTAAAAAAATATTTTATCAGTTTTTGCCTATAATGTCTGATTTTTTTGTTATGCTTCGCATAAAATTATGGCATAGTGTATAACTGTGCCTTAAAATGTTGATTTATTTTTTGTTTTCATTTGAATAATATGAGTTTAAAAGTTCGTCAAGTTTGATTCGAATATTTTTTACTTGTTCACATTACTGAAATATAATCTTTTGGTTGAAGTTCTGATTTGAGTTTAATTGCTGATTTTAATAATTCTTTCATTTAAACTGCCCACTGGCATTTGTACCTCCGAGCTAAGTATCGTATATTTAATGGGCTAAAGCCCGGATTTTTTTCATTCTTAACCCCTGACTAAAGTCAGAGGCTATTCAATATTCTGAAATGCGCTTGCAGTAGCGGAATTATTTTATGCTGGCATTACTCATTCCAAACTTTTTGCTTTTGTATATCAATTTAGAATGAGTATAAATT
>MENF01000143.1:0-20045 GCA_001769035.1 Bacteroidetes bacterium GWA2_32_17 | reverse complement strand
CAGTCAGCAGTCAGCAGTCAGCAGTCAGCAGTCAGCAGTCAGCAGTCAGCAGTCAGCAGTCAGCAGTCAGCAGTCAGCAGTCAACAGTCAACAGTCAACAGTCAGCAGTCAACAGTATTTTAATATTACAAATAATAAAATTAATTTTTTATTATGCCATTCGCCCCCCGCCTTAAATTGTTAAAAAAATGTTCATTGTTCAAAAATGTTCAATTAGTTTTATTTATTTATTAACAATTAAAAATTTTTTTTTATGAAACACATTAATTTTAAAATAGTTTTTTCGCTGTTAGTTATAATAACTTTCAGCAATTTTATGGCTAAAAGCCAGATTACATATCTGAGTGGCACTGGTACAAATAACTGTGCTACCGGAGCAGGAACATCGGGTGCAAGTTGCACTTTTATAGGTTGTGGAGCAGGAATAGTTAACACTGCTAAATCAAATACCTTTGTTGGCGACTCTGCCGGGGGGAACAATATTAAATTAAACGATAACGTTGCTATTGGTCATAAGGCATTATTTACACAAAGTAATAATGGTGCAACTCCATGGTACACTTACAATGTTGCAGTAGGTAACCAGGCATTATACTCTAATAATCCTACTTCATCTACATCAGGAATATCTAATACTGCCATTGGGCATAATGCACTTTATAACAATACTATAGGCGATGATAATACTGCTGTAGGCTTCTATGCAGGGAGGGCTACCACTACAGGAAATGATAACACCTTTTTAGGTTACAGGGCTGGAAAATTAAATAACACCGGAAGTAATAATACTTTTATTGGTCGGTTGGCTGGGCAAACTGTTACTACTAACGGAAACAATACCTGTGTAGGTAATGGTGCTGATATTCCTTCTACTTATACAAATTGTACTGCATTAGGATATGGCGCAGTTACTGGTGCTTCGAATGATTATGTGCAAATTGGCAATACATCAGTTGCAACAATTCATGGACAAGTTGCTTTTACGAGTAGTGACAGACGCATTAAAAATAATATAAAGGAAAATGTGCCGGGTCTTGCTTTTATAAACCTGCTTAAACCTGTTACTTATCATTTGAACATTCATGAAGAAAATAGAATTATTGGATATCCTTCACTTAAAGATTCTTTAGATAATGTTATTGGAATAGACACAATGTACTGGGAAGGAAAATATGATATTGAGAAAATAAACTATTCAGGTTTAATTGCTCAACAGGTTGACTCTGCAGCCCAGCAAATTGGCTATAATTTCAGTGGAATTTATAAACCAAAAAGCAGCAACGACCTTTATTCTTTAAGTTACGCTCAAATGGTTGTTCCTCTTATAAAAGCCGTTCAGGAATTAAGCAATAAATATGATAGTTTACTTGCTATAATAAGTCCAGCAGGAAATACAAAATCAATGCAAAACACAAGCGGTGGGAAAGGCGAAAATGAAAACAAACAGGAAATAAAACTAAAATTACCTGTTGAAATTATGATGAGCGAAGCACGTCCTAATCCAAATGATGGAAAAGCAGAAATTGATTATTATCTGCCTTCATCTGTTTTAAATGCAAAAATAATTTTTACAGATATGCTGGGCAATGTTATTAAAGAAGTACAACTTACAACGGGTTATGGAACAATAGCAGTTGACACAATGGAATTACCAAATGGCACTTACACATTCTCACTTGTAACTGATGGTAAAGTATATAATACTAAAAAAATGCTCAGAAATAAATAATTGATATAATAAAAGTCCCCATGTTATTTACAGAGGGACTTTTATTTTACATATCTTAAAATATAATTCTATTTTTACTTTTAAAAACTTACTACAATGAAAAAATATTTTTTTATATTTATTATGACATTTACAATAAATGCCCAAGCACAAGTTATCTTTGAGCATGATTATGATAGTGCAGCTACCTATAATAATTGTTTTGGTAATTTTAGCCAGTTAATGATTATAAAATTTGAAGTATCAGGCGAAAAATATGTTAAGGTAAATAGGTGTGGAAAAGTGATTGTAATTTATAATCTGAATCACTCATTAGTTAAAACCATTTCGCTCTCAGGTGTTCCCCTTGACAATGGTGTAGTTGGTGACATCTTATATTTATCAGAAACATTATTCGATACAGACTCATCAATAGAATTTATGTATACGGTTTTTGGGGTTGGGTATTATATTACGAATATTTATAAAGAAAATGGTTCTTTTATTTTTTCTGATACTGGTTCTGTCATGGTTCATCCTAATTATGAAATGCAGCAATATCCTATTTATAACACTTCTCAAGGTACAAAGATGATATTAAGTTATAAAAATGGGCATGCAAAAGTATTTAGTTTAGCCGGCACATTAAGCACAAGTATAGAGCAAGCCAACGGGCAATTAATGCAAGCACAAAACGGTCAGTTTAGCAACCTATACCCCAACCCCAGTAATGGCTCGGTAACCTTACAATACGAGTTACCCAAAAACGAAACGGAGGGCGAACTAATTTTGTATAATATGCAGGGTACAGAAGTAAAGCGGTACAAAGTAGATAACACCTTTAAAGATATACTGCTTGATAATAAGCAACTTGCTGCGGGAACTTATTTTTACCAGTTGCAAACAAAAAAGGGAGCTGTGGGAACAAAGAAGATGATAGTAATAAAATAAATACATTTAATAAAATGAAAACAATTATCTTTACCGATATGCTGGGCAATGTAATAAACGAAGTACAACTTACAACAGGTTATGGAACAATTGCCGTTGATACACAGGATTTACCAAACGGTACTTATACATTCTCATTAATAACAAATGGTAAGGTGTATAATACTAAAAAAATGCTCAGAAATAAATAATTTTAAAAGCCCATTCTGACAATTGACGGAATGGGCTTTTTATAATTAAAAAATTCATCTTTATTGCAAAACATTAATAAAAAATGATTATGAAAAAATTTATATTTATTTCTTTACTTGCATATAGTTTGAATGCAAAGGCACAGGTTACGCTTGAGCATACTTATGACAGTTCTTCTACATTTGCATATGGTACTCCTTCTGCAAGTAGCCAGTTAATGATAATAAAATTTGAAATTTCAGGGGAACATTATGTGAAAATAAACAGATGGGGAAAAACAATTGATATTTACCAAATGAATCATTTATTTGTTAAAACAATATCTCTTGCATCTCTTCCAACTACTCCAATTACTAATGGTGCACTTGGTGATATACTTTATATATCCGAACAATTATTTGATATTGATTCGAAAATAGAATTTATGTATTGTACCGCCAGCCCTGTCTATATAGGTATTTATAACGAAGATGGCATTTTACTTTTTTCTGATACAGCATTACCAGCCATACGATTAAATGTTCCTTTGCAACAATATCCTATATATAATACTTCTATGGGAACTAAAATGATTTTGAGTTATAATGGAAATGACTTAAATAATTTTAAAGCAAAAGTATTTAGCTTACCCGGCACATTAAGCGCAGGTATAGAGCAAGCCAACGGGCAGTTAATACAAATGCAAAGCGGGCAATTAAGCAACCTTTACCCTAACCCAAGTAATGGCTCGGTAACCTTACAATACGAGTTACCCAAAAACGAAAAGGAGGGTGAACTAATTTTGTACAATATGCAGGGAGCCGAAGTAAAGCGTTACAAAGTTGATAATACTTTTAAAGATATACTGCTCGATAATACTGCTTTGCCTGCGGGTACTTATTTTTACCAGTTGCAAACAAAAAAGAGAGCAGTGGGTACAAAGAAAATGGTTGTAATAAAATAAAAATGTCTGAACTATGATTGACAAGGGGGCATGCCCCTTGTTTATCTGAGGTTTTATACCACAAGCGGGTCGCTTGCGGTATCGGAATAATATTTTATCGGGTGTTTTTTTTAAGGTTCTATTATTTGCTATTTTCAATTGCATCATAAACAATATCTAACACTTTGTTACGAATTGCTAATGTATTTAATTTATTATTTTCAGCATCGGGATACACGCGGTTGGAAAGGAAAATATAAACTAAATCTTCTTCAGGGTCAACCCAGTAACATGTACCTGTAAATCCCTGGTGCCCGAATGTTTTAAGCGATGCACGTTTTACAACCGGCGATTCTTTATTTTGAGCGGGTTCGGGTTTGTCAAACGCTAACGCTCTGCGATTTTTAGGACAGTTATAACATGATGTAAAATCTTTTACTGTAGAATGTTCTATAAATTTATCGTCTCCATAAGTACCATTCCAGAGAAGCATTTGACAAATTTTTGCAACATCATTTGCATTTGAAAACAAACCCGCATGTCCGGCAACACCACCAATTAAAGCCGCGCCAGGGTCATGTACAAATCCCCAAACTAATTGTTTACGAAATTCTTTATCGTTTTCGGTTGGGGCAATCTGGGTTTTAGTAAACTTTTTTAGTGGATTAAAGCACATTGTTACAGAACCAATTCGTTTGTAAAAAATATTGTCTGATAATATATCAAGTTTATTATTAGTAATATTTTCAACTATATCTTGAATAAAATAAAATCCAATATCGCTGTACTTATATTCTTTTTCGGTAAGTAATTTAGAATTGAACATCCGTTTAAAAATCGTGTCTTTTATTGAATTATTAACAAATATGCTATCAGCAACTTGTATCGAGTTTTTATTTAAAGGAAGTTTTGAAAAATATAAATCTCTTTTGTTGTCGGTTATTAAATTTTTATAAAAAGGTATAAATGGCTGTAATTTAGCTTGATGCGTTAGGATGTCGCTTATCAATAAATTTTCTTTATTAGAGCCAATAGTGCTTTTCAAATAATATGATAATTCTTTATTATAATCGAATTTATTAACATCATGCAAATACATCAATACCAATGTAGTTGACAAAGTTTTTGTTAGAGAAGCTAAATCGTATAAACTATTATTATTTACTTTATTTTCGGTTTCATAAATGTAATTGCCAAAAGATTTATTATAAAAAACAACACCTTTTTTAGCAACTAATATCTGGCAACCTGGCATAGCTTTTTGCTTAATAGCATCATTAACAATAGAATCAATTTTGTTTAACTTAATGCGTTCAATATTAATTTCTTCGGGGACAGAATATTTTAATCGAATTGGTTCATCTGTTTCAATGCCAAATCCAAAAGGAAAATCATGAGAAATATTAACTGACAAATGCCCTTTTGCTGAAATTCCACCAAATAATAATTGGGCAGCAAATTCCTGAGGTAATTTAGTGTCATCACATCCTATTAATATAGCTTTAATTTTTTTATAATATGGGAATTTTGATAAGCTATAAGGACTTGCAAATAAATTCAAGAGCAGATTATTAGAGTCGGCAAGTTCTTTTATTAAATCTAATCCCCTATCGGGGAAATTAAATGTACGAAACGAATATCGGTTAGTTTGTTTTAATGAAACAATAATCAAATTGTAATTTTTTAATGTGTCTTTAAGCTTTAAATATTCACTATTATTAAAATCCTTTGATACGTTAAACATCGTCATTGGTGCGTATAAACTCAAAAAATTCTGAAAAACACTTTGCACAGAATCACCTATTGCAACTACTGCAATTTTTAAAGTATCAAGTCTTTTTAAAGGTATAATGTTATTTTCATTTCTAACTAAAGTAAGCGACTCCTCGTTTAATTTGCGGTTAATTAGTTCATCTTGTGCAGAAAATAAATCTTTTAAAAGATTAGTAGTATCAACATATTGACATTTATTTAAACCTGTCCAGTATTTTACCTGCAAAATTTTTCTTACATGTTCATCAATTTCTGAAACACAAATAATACTGTCTTCAACAGCTTCTCTTATATACCTAATTGACATTGGAACATCTTCGGGATAAAGTAATATATCGTTTCCTGCTAAAAGAGCTTTTAACGAAGCTTCGCCGGGTTTAAAATACTTTGTTACCCCTTTCATATTTAATGCATCGGTAAAAACCAAACCTCTAAAACCCATTTTTGTTTTTAATAAATCTGTTATAACTTTAGGTGATAAACTTGCAGGACGGTTTTTTACCGGGTCGAGTGCAGGGATATCAAGATGTGCAACCATAATTCCACCTATGCCTTTACGAATCAATTGTTTAAATGGATATAGTTCCAAACTGTCTAACCGGTTTTTTGAAAATCCAATAAAAGGCAAATCGTGATGAGAATCAGTTTTAGTATCGCCATGACCGGGAAAATGTTTACCTACGGCAAGTATGTGCATTTCCTGTAATCCACGCATATATTCTATAGCTTTTTCGGCAACCATTTTTTTGTTATCGCCAAATGCTCTCATATTTATTACAGGATTTAAAGGATTGTTATTAACATCGAGCACTGGGGCAAAATTTATTTGGATACCTAATCTATTCATTTGACGTCCAATAGCTTTGCCCATTTCGTAAATAAGTTCATTATTTTTTAATGCACCTAATTGCATTTGCAATGGAAATCTCATAGTGCTGTCCATCCTCATCGAAAGCCCCCATTCGCCATCAATGCTCATTAAAAGAGGAATTTTAGCATTTAATTGAAGGAAATTTGACATATTTGCTAATCGGATTGGACCAGATTTAAAAAAAATAATTCCCCCAACTTTATATTTATAAACCTGCTCAGCAACTTCTTCCCAATGTTTTTGATTTCTTTCGGGATGAGCACAAACCATCAGAAGTTGTCCTATTTTTTCATCTAACGAAAGTGTTGCTATAACTGAATCTGCCCAATTTTCTGACGCTTTATCGAACATTTGAGGTTTAACTGATGGAATATTTTCAAACACAGGCTCATCGTCGCCTTTAAAACCCGAAAAAGAACTTACAATTCCCGGAATAAAAAAAATAAAAAACCAACGCTTCATAAAATAAAAAAAATTAGGATTAAGGAATTACGATTAATGAATTAGAATTTGAGAATTATAATTAAAAAATCAAGATTATAGTCTTAAATCATTAATCATAAACCTTAAATCCCAAATCCTAAATCCTAAATCCTAAATCATTAATCATTATGTGTTATTACAAAAATAAAAGTTTAAAGTAGGGCTCTTCAGCTTATTTTAATAAGTTTTAAACAATGAAATGTTATAAAGATGAAATTAATTAATTTTATTAGTTGTCTAATTATTAACAATATAATTAAATATAAATAAAAAATGAATTCAATTTCTAATATTTTTTTATTTTTATATAGACATTTAAAATAATTTTCTAATTTTGTGTTTAATATTTGAAGAGAAAATAACATGCGAATTACTTCGATAAAGTCAATTAGTTTCATACTAATTTTTTTACTTACATTTTCTTTATCCTGCAATATTTCAAGCTTTTCGGGTAAATTAGACGAAGGAAGTATTGAATATGATATAGTTTATCTTCAAAACGAAAAAGACAATCCGCTTATTAGCTTACTGCCTACAACTATGACTTTAAAATTTAAAGATGAAAAATCTATTCAAAAAATTGAAGGTTGGATGGGTATTTTTCAAATGTCAGGAATAGCCGACAGAGATAATAACTCACGCCAGGCTACTTTAAAAATAATGAACGAAAAATATTTTTTTCAAACAACAATGACTGGTCCTGATTTTGGTTTTGATTCAATGCCTGACTTCAAATTAATATCTTCTGATTCTACTAAAACTATTGCCGGATATTTGTGTAAAAGATACGATGTATATATAAATGACACTGCTAAATTTTCGATTTATTATACCGACCAGATAGAACTTAAAAACCCTAATTGCAATAATCCATTTAAACAAGTTGACGGAATGTTATTAGAATTTCAAATGTCTTTCCAAAAAATACCAATGCACTTAATTGCAAAAAAGATAACAAAAGAAGAAATTAATAACGATGAATTTAATGTACCCGAAGGTTTTGTTAAAGTTCCTAAAGAAAAAATGCAAGAAACAATACAAAATTTAATGTAAAATTTAATATCACAATTTATGAAATCAGGTAAATTATTGTTTTTATTACCAGTTATTTTATTAGTTACTAATAACTTAAATGCTCAAAAAAAGAGTTCCGATTTTGTTGGAAACATTAGTTATTCTGTTACAACTCAAGAAGATGTAGATGCTACGATTGCCGCCCAGTTACCAACCGAAATTATTATGTATTACAATGGACCAAAAACTCGTATTGAACAAAAAACATCAATGGGTTCAGCAATAATTTTAAGTAATGCTGATACAAAAGAACAAACTGTGCTAATTGACATGATGGGGCAAAAAATGGCTTTAAAATCAACAAAAGAAGAAACCGAAAATAGTATTGCTCAAATGCCTAAAGCCGATGTTGTGGTTGGTACCGAAACTAAAACTATTGCCGGTTATACCTGCAAAAAAGTTGATTTTACTCAAGATGGAAAAACATCAACCATTTGGGTCACAGAAGATATTAAACTTAACAATGCAAACTGGCAAACACCTTATAAAGATGTTAATGGAGTTATGCTCGAATACACTCAAATTAGTGGACAAGAAGGTGAAATTAGCATGCTGATTACTGCAAAAGAAGTGAAAAAGGGAAAAGTTAAAGATGCTATGTTTACTGTTCCTACGGGCTATCAGGAAATGTCAATAACTGAATTTAGAAAAATGATGGGTGGTGGAGCTGAATAAAACAAATTGTTTATAAAAAATTTATAAAAATCCTCTTAATGAGAGGATTTTTTGCTTTAATTTAATGACATTCGGGCAATTTTTTATGTTAAAAATATGACAGAGAAAAAAAGGAAATCCGAAAAAGATTCTGAAGATACTGAAGAAAAAAAACAAAACTTTATTTCTAAAACTGTTGCTTTTTTTACAGACGATAAAACTAAAGCTGTTTTAGGAATATTTATTTTTTGTTTTTCATTGTTTTCACTTTTTGCAATTATTTCATATTTTTTTACATGGCAAACCGACCAAAGTAAATTAACAATAAGCTGGTTTTCGCTATTAGGAAATGAAAATATTACTGTTGACAATTGGGCAGGAAAAACAGGTGCGTATATTTCAAATTTATTTATTCACGATTGGTTTGGAATACCTTCTATATCCATATTGTTGTTTTTAATTTTAATTTCATTTTATTTATTTAATTATAAATTTTTACCATTAGGCAAAACTACCAAGTATTTAATATTTTTAACATTATGGTTTTCAATTGCATTAGGTTATTTATTTGAAGAACGTTGGTTTGTTTTAGGCGGCGCTAATGGCTTTTTTATTAGCCATTGGCTCAATTCTGCCGTTGGTAAAATTGGTACTTTCTTTATTCTTGGAATAACTGCATTTACATTTATCATATTTGTTTTTCGCGATGCTTTACAATGGTTTAAAAAAGTATTACGAAAATCAAAAGATGTTATTATACCAACTAAACCATTAATATCTTCAACAAATAATGATGATACTGATTTAAATGAAGAAATTGATGAACAAGCCGAAAACATTGAAGATGAAAACGATGAAGTAAGAACCAAAGAAGAAAATGAAAATAATTCAAACATTATAGTAATTCCATCCGAAAAGCCAAACGATATAACATTAACAGTCGAAAGAAAAGAATCGGAACCAGAAGTTGAAGTTGCAGAACAAGTTATAGCACCATCAATGGGCGATTTTGACCCACGGCTTGAATTATCTCATTATAAATTTCCACCAATTGATTTACTCGAAGACCACCGTTCAACAAATTCAGAAGTAAGTGAACAGGAACTTATTGCCAATAAAAATAAAATTATTGACACACTTAAAAATTATGGAATTCAAATTGATAAAATTAAAGCCACTATTGGACCAACTGTTACATTATATGAAATTGTTCCCGCACCAGGCGTTAAAATATCAAAAATAAGAAACCTTGAAGATGATATAGCACTTAGTCTTGCAGCACTTGGAATTAGAATTATTGCACCTATTCCAGGTAAAGGAACTATTGGTATTGAAGTTCCAAACCTAAATCCCGAAATAGTTTCGATGCGTTCTGTTATTAGTTCATCTAAATTTCAGGAAGCTAAGTTTGATTTACCAATAACACTTGGCAAAACTATTCAAAATGAAGTTTTTGTTTTCGATTTAACCCGTTCTCCCCATTTATTGGTAGCAGGTGCAACCGGACAAGGTAAATCAGTCGGATTAAATGCTATTATTACATCTTTACTATATAAAAAACATCCATCTGAGCTAAAATTTGTACTAATAGACCCTAAAAAAATTGAACTTTCGAGTTACTCAATTATAGAAAAACATTTTCTGGCAAAACTTCCCGATGCCGAAGATGCAATAATTACTGATGTGCAAAAAGTTAAAAATACTTTGCAATCACTCACAATTGAAATGGACAATAGATATGATTTATTAAAATTAGCTGGTGGTGTAAGAACAATTAAAGAGTACAACGAAAAATTTATTAAACGCCAACTTAATCCAAATAAAGGACATAGATATTTGCCTTATATTGTTGTAGTTATTGATGAATTTGCTGATTTAATTCTAACCGCAGGTCGCGAAATTGAAGACCCTATTGCCCGAATTGCCCAATTAGCAAGAGCCATTGGAATTCACTTAATAATTGCAACACAACGACCATCAACTAATATTATTACAGGTTCTATAAAAGCGAATTTTCCATCGCGTATAGCATTTAGGGTTTCATCAATGATTGATTCAAGAACTATACTCGATTCTCCCGGTGCAAATCATTTAATAGGAAGAGGCGATTTACTTATTTCGCTCGGTGGTGATTTGGTTCGCATTCAATGTGCATTTATTGATTCTCCGGAAATAACAAAGCTCACCGAATTTATTGCTGCTCAACAAAGCCCTCTTACACCACTCTACTTACCAGAAGTTGTAAATGATAGTGATGGAGGTTCTTTAGAAAGTTTCGACCCAAATAAAAAAGACGAACTTTTTGCCGATGCAGCTCGTTTAATTGTTCAAAACCAACAAGGAAGCACTTCGCTTATTCAACGCAGATTTGCAATAGGTTACGCTAGGGCAGGAAGAATTATTGACCAGTTAGAATCAGTTGGCATTGTTGGACCTTATGAAGGAAGTAAAGCCAGGCAAGTGTTATATACCGATTTAAATTCTTTGGATCAATATTTGAAACAAATAGGAGTAAATTAAAATAGTTTCGAGTTTAGAGTTTAAAGTTTCGAGTTTCGGGTTTAAAGTTTCGAGTTTTTAACAACCAAAAACCTCAAACTAAAAACCCTAAACCAATAAAAATATATTAATTAATAATGAAACTTAACTAAAATATAAACAGATGATAAGAGAAATAATTAGCATTGCAAGTGTCTTCCTTTTAATTTCAACAAACATTATATGCAAAAGCCAGACAGCAACATATCAGGCAATTGACCCTAAAGCAAAAACAATTCTCGATCAAGTATCAGCAAAAACTAAAGCTTTTAAAACAATTAATGCCGAATTTGGGATTGTTGTTGATAACAAACAAGAAAAATCAAAAGATTCTAAAAAAGGTACAATCTGGATTAAATCTAATAAATACAAAGTTGATTTAGCTTCATCAATTATTTTTAATGATGGGAAAACCCAATGGAGTTATATGAAAGATGCAAACGAAGTTAATGTAACTACCCCCGACCTTAATGATGATATTTCGCTTAATCCTGCAAAAATGTTTACGATTTACGAAAAAGGTTATAAAATTAAATTTATTGCCGAAAAATTTGAGAACACACGTGCATTATACGAAATAGAACTTTACCCTAACGACTTAAAAAAAGATTTTACAAAAATTACCTTAAAAATTGACAAAACTAAAATGCAGATTTTTAGTATGAAAAGATTTGGAAAAGATGGAACTGATTATTTGATAGAAGTTGTTAAAATTGAAACCGACAAAGATATGCCCGATGCAATGTTTACTTTTGATAAAACAAAATTCCCAAAAGTAGAAATTAACGATATGCGCGACTAAAAGCTATTGCAGAAGATAATTCCTGCAATTTTTTTGTTGATATATCCAACAAAGGCAAAAACTCACTCGCAGGATGCGAGCGAGTAGAGGAGTGTATTGGCGAATTATATTATTTCTAAACCTGATATTCTTGAAAAATGCTTATGGTTTAATGTTGCAATCTTAATGTTATGAGTTTTTGCAGTTGCGGCTATCCAAATATCAGCGATATCAATCATTTTATTTTTATTCTTTAATTCGATATATATATCAATTGCAGTTGACGAACAATACTTGTCAAATGGAATTACTGTCAAGCTATTATGTAATCTATTCCAAAATTGAGAATGCGACTTTTTATTCCCTAAACCAATTTCATAATGCGTAACTGATGAAATACAAAAATCTGATTCTGTTTGGGCTAATTAGTAAAATACTGTCTTTTCTTTAATTTGTTTTCGGAAAAGTTCAATTAAAATGGAAGAATCTAATAGAATCATTCTAATCTTGTTTTATTTATTTGACTTCTAACTTCATTGTACTCTTCAAAATCAGAATCAGACCAAGTAGGAGCAGAAACTATTAATTCATTCATATTCTTTTTACCATTTTTCTTTTTTATAGATAATTCCGTTTGTAATGTAGAAGACAATTTCTCAATCTCTTGTTCAGGTAATTGATGAATAAGGTTTATAATTTGGTTAATGTCAACATTTATTCTTAGTTCCATAATATTAAAATTTATTTAGTATATTTTGAATTTTATTTTAATTTTGCTTCCAAAAATTGAGTTGTTAAATTAATAATAGCCAAAGATAAAGAGATTTTAAGAGATTACAAAATAATTTGTAATTAATAATACCAATCTTTTTTTCTAAAAGATATATTTAATACAATGTTTACTTTTGATAAAACAAAATTCCCAAAAGTAGAAATTAACGATATGCGCGACTAAAAATTGAATATTGTTTAAAAAAGCTCAATGTTATTAAGTTATTAAGTTATTTGTTATTTCAATTTATTTCTACTTATTTCTGTTTTACTGTTCATTGTTCTATGTTCAAAAATGTTCATTATTCTTTATTTCATTGTTATTTAACCATTTAGCAATTTAACAATTTCTACTTATTTCAATTAATTTCTATTTATTTCTGATTTTTATGAATTTCTTTGATTTAGTTAACAAACGACAAAGTGTAAGAAAATACTCATCACAAAAAGTTAATGATGAGCAAATATTAAAATGTATTGAAAGTGCCAGAATTGCACCATCGGCAAGTAACTCACAACCATGGCATTTTATAATTGTTAAAGAACCTACATTAAAACAAAAAGTTGCTCAAGCTACAATTACTCAAAAACTTATTAATAATTTTACACTTCAAGCTCCTGCATTAATCGTAATTGTTGTTGAGAAACCAACATTATTAACACAATTTGCAGGATGGGTTAAAAAACGCGATTTCGAATGGACAGATTTGGGAATTGCCGCAGAACACATTTGCCTTCAGGCAACTGAGCTTGAATTAGGAACTTGCATGGTCGGCTGGTTCGACGAGAAAAAAATTATAGAATTATTAAATATCCCAAAAAATAAAAGAGTGGGGTTAGTTATTTCTATTGGCTATCCTGCTGATAATTATACGCTAAGAAAAAAAACAAGAAAACCGTTAGAACAAATTTTAACTTACAATAAATATTGAAATATTTTTTCGTTCATTTAAAAAAATGTTAATATTAGCAAAATTTTTATTCGATTATGAGCAATAAAGAAGCTATTAACAATCCATTTAATATTATTGTAATTATAGCTGCATTAGGCTATTTTGTTGACATTTATGATTTAATTTTATTTGGAATAGTTCGCGTTCCAAGCCTTAAAGGCATTGGCATTCCCGACGATTTGATTTTAAGCAAGGGCATCTTACTGTTAAATATGCAAATGCTCGGAATGTTAATAGGTGGAATTATTTGGGGTATTATGGGCGATAAAAAAGGGCGTTTACCGGTTTTATTTTTCACAATAACACTATATTCAATAGCAAACATTGTAAACGGATTTGTTCAAAACATAGAACAATATGCAGTATTAAGGTTTATAGCAGGATTAGGACTTGCCGGTGAACTTGGAATAGGCATCACTCTTGTATCTGAAGTAATGAGCAAAGAAAACAGAGGATATGGTACAACAATAGTTTCGGGAGTTGGAATTTTTGGTGCAGTACTTGGTTTTTTAGTTGCCGACATATTCGATTGGCGAATGGCATATTGGGTTGGTGGTGGTTTAGGACTTTTATTACTTATACTTAGAGCTTCTGTTTTTGAATCGGGAATGTTTGAAAAAACTAAAACAGAACATAAAAATGTTTCGAGGGGAAATTTTTTAAGCATTTTTACAAATAAAAAAAGATTACTAAAATATATTTACTGTATTTTAATTGGTATTCCTATTTGGTTTACCATAAGTGTTTTAGTTATTCAAGCTCCTGAATTTAGTAAAGCATTAAACATTCAAGGCGAAATTAACGGTGCCGCCGCAGTTATGTATCATTATATTGGTGCATCTGTTGGTAGTTTTATTTGGGGGTTTATTAGTCAGTGGCTTAAATCAAGAAAAAAAGCACTTTTTATAGCTTTGATTTTCCTCGTTATTTTTACATTTTTTTACTTTGTCTCTTTTAGATTTTCCACTACAATATTTTATGTAATTATTGCTATGCTTGGTGTAGCACAAGGATATTGGGCTGTATTTATTACTACTGCATCGGAGCAGTTTGGAACAAATTTAAGAGCTACTGTTACTACTACTACACCAAATTTTGTTCGTGGTGCAACAGTTCCAATTACTTCATTAGTTTTACTTTTATCAACTCATATTGGATTATTAAATGCCGGAATTATTGTTGGAACTGTATGTATTGCCCTTGCTGTTTTTGCTTTATTTTTATTAGAAGAAACTTATAATAAAGATTTAGATTATGTAGAATAGACATCTTTCCAATTAATTTTTAATTGCTACGACCATTTATTGCCATGACCTTCAGGTCGTGGTATTATAAAAAAGAGGAACGGCTTTAGCCAAAATTTCTCTTAACAAATCCTTATAATACAAATTATACAAGAATAATTCTATCCGATTGCTATCGGATTTGGCTAAAGCCAGATTTCTTATTTTCATATTCCACGACCTAAAGGTCGTGGCAATATGCGAATAATTTTAAAACAATTTATTATGAAAAGATGTTTAATAAAAATTTATATATATATTTGCTAAAAAAATAATTTTATTAATATTTAAAATAACTATACAAAAATGAAAACTTTAATGTACATTATATTATTAGGTTTAGTGCTGTTTTCGCTTAATAGCATGTCGCAGGATTTGATTTTTTATAACAATGCTAAAGATACAATCAAATGTAAAATCATTAAAGACAAAATCGAATTTATCGAATATCGCATTGTAAACGATACTAATGTTTATAGAATTTATCAGGAACAATACGACTATTATATTCAAAATAACGAAACTGTTAAAAAACAAGAATATATTATTCCAGATAACAAAAAGACTAAGCGTAAAAATAAGGTCAAAAAAAATTAAATTTCAAAATCTAAACATTTAAAAATAAATTATTATGAAAAAGTTTATTATTCTTATTTTAGCAATTTGTGCAATTAACATTAATAGTAATTGCCAAATAAACAAAGATTCGGTTGTTAAACAAGTTAAAAACATTGAGACGTATGTTACTGTTACCGATAATCAAAACGGAGAAAAAAGTATAGTAATAGAATCGGAAAATGCAGGCAACAATATACCTGCAAAATACTTAAAAAATCATTTCAAATCGAACAAACACGTTAACAGACATTTAAGCCATCTACAAAAAGCATTTGTGCTTATGCCGGTTATTTTATTTGCATTTATGCTTTTAATGATTTTCTTCTGGCTTCGTCGTGATAATTTTAAATTCAGCGAATTGTTTTCATCAAAATTTCAGGAAAGTACAATAAAAACTACCATTACTAAAGCCGACATTAACGATACATCTAAAAGTATTACCGAAGTTCGTGAAGAACCTGTTTTTAAAAGAAGTTCGAGCCGGTTTATTGCATTATTAACGGTATTTACAATTCTTATTATTGTAATTTGTTTAATAAGCTACTTTATTTATTTCACAATAAGCGATTATAAACCGATGCCGTATATTTCGGGATTATGGAAAATTCTTGCAGTATTATTAATAGGAATTATTCCTTATTCTATTAACAGGATGTTTAAAAAGTAATTTGATTTAGTGCTCAAAAAAATTGAAGGAATTGTTTTAAGAACAATAAAATACTCCGATAACTCTTTAATTATTCAGTTGTTTACTCGTGAACATGGGCGAATATCATGTATCGCTAAAGGTGTTCACAATAAAAAAACAAAATTTGCTCCATCTTTTTTTCAGCCATTAACAATTTTTAATGCTGAAATAATATTTAACAATAAAAAAGATATTTCAATTATTAAAGAAGTAAATATCGAAAATTCTTTAGATAAAATTAGAGACGACTATTATAAACTAACTGTTGTAATGTTTCTTTCCGAAGTATTAAATAAAACAATTAAATATCAAAATACAGACGAAAAACTATTCGACTATGTAAAAGAAATGATTTATAAATTTGAGAACGATTCAAATTCGTCTGCAAATTTTCACTTGTACTTTTTGTTGGGAATGACACATTTTTTAGGGTTTTACCCTGTAAATAATTTTGACAGCAATAAAATATTTTTCGATTTGTTAAACGCACAATTTGTAAATAATTATGCCGAATCCCAGACTGTTGATAAAGAATTTTCGGCTTTAATTTCTCAAATAATGAAAATTAAAAATAACGAATGGTGGTCATTAAATTTAACTTCATTTCAAAGACATAAACTTATTGAAATATTACTGAATTATTACACTTTACATACAGGTATAAACATAAAAACAAAATCGCTTGATGTGCTTACTGATGTTTTTAGTTAATTTTTTTTAATAAATATCTTGAAGTAATATGCTTTTACTCTGCCATTTATATCTTCGCTTACTTTTGAGAAGTAGATTAACAAACTAAATATTACAAATATCAAACTACTTCTAACTATAATATCAATAATAAAATTATCGAGCTTTGGTAAAAAATATCCTGCAAAATATGCAATAGCACTAATAAAGAACACTATTAAATATTTATAGTTAAAAGGCTGAAAATCAAATTTAACCCACAAAAAGAGCCAACGCATAAAATTAAACAGGAATAAAGAAATAGCATTCGCAATACCAGCACCAGTAATGTTATAATAAGGAATAAAAATATAATTTGTAACAATTATTATTAAAACAAACAATGTCATAAAAATACTTTGCACTCTATAATATTTTGATGTTGCAATAATTGAGCTATTAATTCCTGTTGACATATCAATAAAACTTCCCAGACAAACCCAAAAAATAACAAATTTACCGGCTAAATAATTTACGGGTAAAATATGAAATACGTTATCAATATTTGCCCATATACCAATAAATAACAATACAGAAAATATCATCTGATTTAAGCAGCTTTTATAATAAACATTTCTGATAGTGTTAAAGTCGTTGTTTTTCCATGCATCTGCAACTATTGTCGAAGAAATTTTTACTAGCGACCTTGAAGGCATCGAAATAATAACTCCGAAAAAGAAAGCTATTGAATAAATACCTGCCTCCGACAGACCGAGCATTCTTTCAATCATAATTCTATCAATGCTTAAAATTACCGAACTCGAAAATACAGCTATAATTCCGTAAAAAGTTACACTAATTATGCTTTTTTGTAAATCGTGATTTATAAAACCTTTAACCCGTTTTATGCTTAATTGTTTCTCAAGAATAATAATTGCAATAAGTATAACAGTAGGCAGCGAAAGTGCTATTGAATAACAAATTACAAATGAATCAAAATTAAGAAAATGTAAAGTGTAAAATAAAATTGCAATAACTATTAAAATTCTTTGAAGAAATTCTTTTAAAAAAATTCCTCTTACACTTTTATACAAAACTCTCGAATAAGCATCAAACGAATTAAATAACAATGTGAAAAAAGCAAGTGGAATTACAAAATTTGCATATTGCGAAAATAAACTTGTAGTATTTCCGATATTTTCAATCATATAAGGTTTTAAAACAAAAAACAATATTGTTGACAATACAAATCCTATTGATAACGTGGAAATTAACAAAAACACAAAACCATTATGCTTATTCGATTCATTTCTAAAATAAGGAAATAGTCGTATTGTAACATTATCGAAACCTAAACTTGCAAATTGTGCAAAAAGTAAAGAATAGGCAACTAAAACACTTATTAAACCAACTTGTTCGGTAGTAAAAAATTTAGCAAGTAAAAACAAATTTGTTATTACACCAATTACAGCTCCTAAATACGTAAAAGCTGTTCCTTTAATTGTTTGTGTTCTGATTATTCCCAAAATATATTTTTTTATTAGTGTCTGTCCATAATGTCCGATTTTTTCGTTATGCCCCAGTACGCTTCGCTACGGGGTAAACTTGTTTTGAAAACAGTCATTTACATAAGTAAACTTCTTGATTTTCAAAACTTCGCAAGTTTACCCTGTAGAATTTGCGAATGCAAATATTCAACAGGGCTTCAAACTCGAACATTATGAATCAGACACTTACTTTATAGACATATTCTAATTAAAGCATTTAACGTTAAATAAATTAAAATATTAAATCACAAAGCTTTAAAGCATTTGCTTTAACATCAAATTTGTCACTTAAAATTGCCTTCCTGTGTGCTATATCATTATTATTAAATGAAATGTTAAATAAATTTAAAACTTGTTTTTTTAAATTTTCAACATTATTTGAAATATAACAAAGTTCCTCGAGTCCTGTATTTTTTATAATATTGTTGTTTACTATACAGTGTCTTCCGCAATACAAGCTATTTATAAGTTTTAATTTAATACCCGAACTTTGAAAACTGTATAATAAATTAATATGAGCATTACTAATTAATTCATTCATTTTGTTATGAACGGGATTTGAAATAAGTTGAACATTGTTATTTTTAATACATTTTATTGCCTTTACTATTTTAATATCAGGATTTTTACCGGCAATAATAAATGGAATATTAATATTGTTAAAAATATTTTCAATTAAAAATATTGCACTTTTAATATTATCAGAAACTGATAAATCGCCATGAAAAAGTACGTAATTACCCTTACCCTCTTTAATATCGATCTTTTGATATGGATGAAATGCAGAAATTAAAATAGAATTTCCGTATTTTAAATTAAAATGCTGATGGTCGTTTTGAGAAATAGAAAATATTTTACTTGCATTTCGCAAAGTAGATTCATATTTATATAGTTTACGTGATTCTGATTTAAAAAACATTTTTTTTAAAACATTGGATTCCACTTTTGCTAAACCCCTATAATATTGATGTTCAACATTATGGGCACGAACAAATATTTTTCTATTTGTTTTACATAATTCTTCTAACCAAAATGTTGTATGTAATCCCTCAAAAAGAATTGGAAGATTATCGTTTTGAAGTCTTTTTAATAACAATTCGGAATTTCTGGTAGCAACAATAAAGGGTAACTTTTTTAAGGCAGAACTTGCTAACTTTTTTCTTTTGTAATAATAAATTTCACTGCAAATATTTTTTAATTCCAGGGCATCTTTTCTTCCATATTTGTAACAATGTAAAATAACATTTACACCGCATTCTTTTAATGCTTTAATTTTATAAAATACATCTATTACACCACCATAATCGGGTGGATATGGAACATTAAAAGAAACTATATGAAGCGATTTTATCAAATTATTTTATTTGTAGCCCCACCGGGAATCGAACCCGAATTTAAAGTTTAGGAAACTTTCGTTCTATCCATTGAACTATGGAGCCATTTGTGCAAAAATAACAATTCTTTATATGATATTAATATTATTATTTCGGTTACTCACATTTTGGCATTTTTCATTTCAAGGTTTACACTTTTTCGTAACTACTCACCTCATAAAAAATCCTTTACTAA
>MENF01000142.1 GCA_001769035.1 Bacteroidetes bacterium GWA2_32_17 | reverse complement strand
CAATCTTGTTTTTTCAATCCTTTCAATCTTTCTTCTCAATATTGTTTTCTCAATCTTTTTCAATCTCATCACTTAACCTCAACTGCTAATATAATCATTCCCTTGTGTGTCTTTATATAGTCGTGGATGTTTCATCTGTTTATATTCTAGTTATAGTCTCATTATTAATTATTTATATTTTTTAATACACGACCTGACAGGAACTTCGTAACCTGTCAGGATGTGTAACAAATGAAATCAATATCAATTATTATTACAAAACTAATTTATATTATTAATTTTTAATTCGTGCAATTCGTGGCTACTTTTTGCTTTGTGGTTAGTAGTTAAACCCGAAACTCGAAACTTTAAACCCGAAACCATAAACTATTTTAATTTCCTATATATATTATTTTTTGTGTTTTTGTATAATTGCCTGAATGGATAGTATAGTAATAAGAGCCACTTTTGATTTTTTTGCCGCTATTATTAGTACCATTCCATGTTAATACGTGTTTCCCGGCCGGCTGCTCATTATTTACTACGGTTTTAATTTCAGACCCAAGTATGTCAAATATTTTTATACAAACAACGCCTGATAATGAAAGACTGTAATAAAATGTTTGTTCCGAATAAAAAGGATTGGGATATACACATAAATTAAAATAATCCTGTTGTGGAACTTTGTGAATACCTTGAGTAGTGGTATCTAAATCGGGAAGAGAAAGTTTTATATCGGTATAAATATGATATTCTCCGGGAGCATATTGTAAGGTAAAATTATTTCCTGCTATTTGTCCTGTTTGAATATCAAGACTATCCCCCAAAAAGTAGTCATACCATTTTCCTGTGTGCGAAAATTCAGGCCAAACAGGTTGTTGCACAACATCGAAATTTCCAAGAACAACAGCACTCATATTTGAACCAACATATCCATCGTCAAACAAGCGGATACGTTTATCATAATTACCCACACTCATCTCGTAATTTGAAGTTCGAAACAAAGGGAAATTCTTTTTTAAATTAATTAATGCAGCATATTTCTTATACAATAGCAACCTGTTTGGATTGTTCATATAATCCCATTTGGGTGGTTTTTTATCTGTACGTGTTTCACTTGTCATAGAGGGCCAATTTATGGAATAATCGTATCCTCTTTCGCCAAATTCCCAAAGCATCTTTGGACCGGGAACTGTGAAGAAAAATGCTGCCACTTCGCTCATTCTATCTAACGCTGTGTTTGTATTTCGTGTGTTGTATAAGGTATCAATACCCTGAATATTCATATTACCATAATTAATGTTACGGTACATTAAGCGTTCTTCATCATGACTTTCCATATATCCAACTAAATTATGATTCCACCATCCTCTTGCTAAGTATGATACTGACCATTCGAAATCAGAGTTATCGGTAAACCAACCCATAGATGCCTGATTGTATTGAACATTTCCGCTTGCTCCCGACCACATCATAAAGCCAAAACCAGCCAGTTCGGTATCCTCGGTATTATCAGCGAGATGTTCCAGAATAATAAATGTTCCAGGATGTTTTGCCCATAGAATACTTCCAAAACGCTTAATATTATTAACCCTGTTTGCATCATATTGCCCCCAGGCTCCCACATCTGCATAAATAATATCACCATTGGCATCATAAGCTACTGTTACATTATTGGTAAAACCTTTGGTAAGGTCAAGCCGGAATCCATCAACATGATATTCTGTAACCCAATAATTCAGCACGCTGTCAACATAAGCCTGTGTATAGGGGCTTTCATGATTATAATCGCAATGATAGCCATAAGGATGCGGAATGAGTTCGTTAAACCAGGGATTATTTGCAGCAGGTCTTTGTCTGTCTTTATTGTAATAAAGACGTGCAAGGGGATTCTGACCGGATGCATGGTTCAGCACGATATCAAGAACAACTGCAATTCCATTATTATGACATGTATTGATTAGACTTTTTAACATGTTTTTTGTTCCATAACATTTATCGGGTGCAAAGTGCATGGCTGTCATATATCCCCAGCTATCATTGCCATCATATTCAGTAATGGGCATTAACTCAATGGCATTTATTCCAATATTTTTTATGTATTGTAAGCTGTCTTCAACCGTTTTAAAATTATGTGTGAGATGAAAATCTCTGACAAGACATTCATAAATTACTAAATCTCTGTTATCGGGTTTCTGATAAATTTGGTCTGTCCAATTAAAAGGTGTTTGTGCAGTCTGAAATACAGAAACAAGTTGTGATGTTTTTCCTACCGGATATGAAATCAGGTTTGGGTAAATAATAGCATTAATACCCGGATCATTCCACCTGTCAAGAACCTTGTCTGAATATGGGTCTGCAATGTTTATACTATTATCAACAAAATACTGAAAACGATATTCTTTCTGTGGAATAAGTCCTGTAAGTTTTATCCAGAATCTGTTTCCATCGGTTGATTTTTTCATTTGATAAGCGGAGTCGAGTTCCCAGTTGTTTAAGTCGCAGATAAGGTATGAAAAACCCTTGTTGGGTGCAAAAAATTGTAATATTACCGTTGAATCATTTATATAGTTAATGCCATCTTTTGTGCTCAAAGGAGGAGCTTGCATCAAAGGAGGATATAGAACAAAATAATAAAGAGAATCAATAATAGTTTGTCCATCTTTTTGAGCAACGAACCAAAACCAGTGTTTCCCATAGTTTGTAACCGGCAATGTAATATTTAGAACACTGTCATAAGCTTGAGCTATTAGATTACCTTCGTGAAACAAGTTGAGCATTGCGGTTTTAGTGCTTGTTACTTTTATTTGAAGTTGAGAATTAATAGACGGGCATAATGGAAATTGTACAGGTAAAGTAAATTGTGCAAAAATGCTAGAAGAAAATATATGGATATAAAAATCGGAACCATCAACATTGCGTCCTGCTATTGTCCCGTCTATATTACGAAAGACAAAGCAAAGTGCTTTTGTTTTTTCTGTACTGAGGAGATTATAAAAACTTTTTATATGAAATTTTATTTGGTGTAAATTATTCCCCATGTTTTCCATCAACACTGTAGAATCTGCTTCACCCCAAGTGGCTTGTTTATGTAACCAATCAGTTTCATTTACGCTTTCATCGGTCAATACGCCTGTATGCATATATACCTCTGTTATACCGGATAATGCACCATTTCCGAGTGAAGCGTTATAATTAATAGTAATAGTATCGTTTATAGTAGGATACAATGGCGTCCATGATAAAACTTGTGATAAACCTGTATTTATCAAGAATACTGTAAACAGTATAAAACAAAAGAAAAAGTTTTTTCTCATCTGTTTATATTTTAGTTAGTATCTCATTATTAATTAATGTATTTTTATTAGTTTCGAGTTTTTAGTTTAGAGTTTTTTAAAAACTCTAAACTAAAAACTCGAAACTTTAAACTTTTTCATTTATCACTTATTTTGATAAAATGATTTTAGCGGAAGCAAAATATTTCCCATTGGTATTTATGGTTATATAATACATACCATTTACAAGCGATTTGCCGTTTTCGTTTGTTCCATCCCAGTTTATGTTATAGCTGCCTGAGTAATGTGGTCCATTAAAAAGACTTTTTACTTTTTGTCCAAATACATTGTAAATATCTATCTGAAGATTATTTATTTCATTAAGTAATGTATAAACAATTTGACTCTGATTTGTCAATGGATTGGGCTTTACAGAAAGATAATGTATTCTGTTATCAATTTCTCCAATTCCGGTTATGAAAGTGATTGCCGGAAAAGATGCTGCTACATCGCTTCCTTGAATAACCTGAGGATTGGGAGTGGTAAGATTGACAATAAAAAGGTCTTTCCCAAGGTCATCTCTGCCGGTAAGTAAACCGTCTTCATTTCGAAAAACCATTCCAATTGTATATGGATGTCCTCCATCGCTGGTGTTCCAAACAGTAGATTGAACAACAGGATGTGGGTCGTTGGGGTCAATAAATTGTGTAGTATTTACGAGAGCAGGATTGGAAAAATAATCTTCAATGGTAAATTCAATGGAATATACGCCGTTTCCAAGTGTGGTCATAAGCCCTATTCCGTCATCCTGCGGATTATCTCCCCAATTGCCAACAACATGTTCCCATACATTTGAACGGTATGGAAGAATTTGATGAGAGCAGAAATAGCTGTTAGAATCAGGTGTTACACAATCCCTGTCATAGTTATACGTTCCTGAATTCCAATCAAGGTCACAAGTACAAAGTCCCAGATGAGCATATACCTTTGTACAGGCAGATGGATTGCCACCACCACCACCAAGACTGTAATCAAGACTACTCATTAGTTTTGTATCAAGTGTGATTTTTATGTAATGGTTTTGTGCAAAAGCAACATTCATAAAGAACAACATAACAATTAAAAATGTAATTTTCTTTTTCATGTGTTTATTTTTTTTAGTTTATTGATACTCAATTTATTATATTTTTCAGATTGATGTAGATTGAAGAAGATTGATAAGATTGAGAGCGTCCCAACCTTTTTCAATCTTGTTTTTTTCAATCTTTTCTTATCAATCTTTTCAATCTTTTTTCAATCTCATCACTTAACCTCAACCGCTAATATAATCATTCCCTTGTGTGTCTTTAAATAGTCGTGGATGTTTCATGTGTTTATAATTTTATAAGTTAAACAATATTAAGTTGCTACTCACCCGCAAAAGTAACTAACTCCAAGCGGTCTGATGGGTACGTAGTAAATTGTGTGTCTATTTCTTATACCCATCTGACCGCTCCAAGCCAGTCCAAATACCAAAAACCAAATACCAAATTTCCAAACTCGAAACTTTAAACTTTAAACTCTAATGTAAAATTATTTTTATAGTTTCATTATTTTGTTCATTTCTTATTTTTAAATAATAAATACCTTCTGAAAGTACCGACAAGTTAATACGTTGAGTAATTTTTGGTGTTTGTTCTTTTGTAAGAACAGTATAAATTAAATTTCCCAAGACATCAAAAATTTCTATTTGCCATTTAGAAAGAGCTTTATTATCAATATTTACAGTAATATATCCCATTGTTGGATTTGGGAAAACATTACACACAGAAGACGTTTCGATGTCGTTAATTCCTGAGGTTACATAAATAATATGGTGGATGGTATCAGAGCCACATTCATTGGAAACAATCAGAATAACGTTATATTGACCCGGAAGGTTATAGGTATAAGTAATATTACCCGCTATTGTACTTTCAGTTGTTCCATTTCCATCGAAATCCCAACTATATATTACTCCTTCATATAAAGGAGCTGAAAAATAGACTGTCAAACCTACTATTGAATCTGAGAAACCTGCAATGGGACTCTCCATAAAATTCAAATTAACGACATCAAATCCCACACATCCTAAACTATCTGTAACAATAATGGAGTATGTACCCGATGAATTAATATTAATAGAAGTTGTATTAGCACCTGTGGACCAATTATAGCTTGTAAATGTTAATGGATTAGCTGTGAGTGTTGCACTATCACTATTGCATAAGACCTCATCGTTTCCTATATCAACAAAAGGTATTGGTTGAATAATTAAATTAATAGAATCAGTGTATAAACATCCGCCGCCACTATTACTAATGGTACAAATATAGGTTCCGGTTGCGGCTACAAGCAAAGTTTGTGTATATGAACCATTAGACCACTCTATTGAGTCATAATTATTTTTAACAAATACTGGTGTTACTCCATAAAATGAAGATGCGGGGGGAGAAGTTTTCATATTTACCCATATATCATTTCCAAGGTCATCTTTGCCTGTAAGCGTACCGCCGGCATCCCGAAATACCATTAAAATACCATTCAGAGAGCTATCGGCATGATAACCGAAATAAGTAACAGGGTTTATTTTTAGCTGCCAAATATCAGTTCCGATATTGTTCATAAGTCCAATACCATCATCCATACCCCAATTACCTTTAACATATTGCCACCCGCCATTGGTATGAAGTTCAGCACCTGCATGCATATAAACCTTTGATGCACCTATAAGTTGTGTTTGTCCTTTAGTAGCATCGTAAGTAATAGTAAGCGAATCTCCGTAAGGCGAAACAGTAATACCTGGATTTAATAATAGCCCTGTTCCTCCACAAACAGTGGTGTCATTCCCGAGAGAAAACGAAAAAGGACAACCTGTATTGGCTACAACTGTATAGCCGTAATTTGCATTTGCATTATTGTTGATATTCAGCGAAAAAAAATCAATGGTAGAATCAGATGGATTTGTTTGAGTTGTGGTAAGAACATAATAAAAAACATTTGTTCCTGAAGGTAATCCTGAGATAATTGTATTCCCTTCTTCATTTGCATTAAATGTGGTTATTTCCTGAAACGTTGAAGTGAGCCAATTGTCAGTTGTCCATCTTAAAAAAACATGTTCCGATGGAGCTTTTGTTCCGCTTAGCGTAACATCAACAAATACAGAAATCCACTGTGCAGGGTTGCCGGAAGGAGTTCTTGCAACATTAACAATATTTACGGGCTGAAAGGATGTTTCAAGTATAGAAATATCATTGTTTGAGGTAACATTTTTGGTTGTTATAAATGTGTAATAATTTCCGTTAGTAACGGGTACGGTAAGGTCATGGTCCCAACTTCCTGATGTAAAATAAAAAGTAGCGTTATACAGCACCTGATTAACAGAACGTGCATAATCAGTAAGACTTCCACACCATTTGGGAGAATAGCTCAAATCTTGTGTGAATAAAAAGGGATTAGCTGCATTTGCGGCAGATGAAGAAATTGTAACGGCTTTTACTAAACCACGGTCAATCATAAGATAATCGCTCCATCCTGCACCAAAATCGCCACGAACCCACGATGGTTGTGCATTAACAAAAGGGATTATAAACAAAAATGCATTAAGGAGTGTGGATTTGAGATTAAGGATTTTCATTTTCATCATATTTTTGCTTTAATTGTTTGTAACTAATCTTGTCAAAATTAATATAATTTTTTGTTAAGTTCATACCTAATTCCAAATCCTTAATCCTTAATCCTTCTACTGAATTATTAATGGTTTATTTATCATTTGCTCATTATTTTGTATTCTAATAATATAGGTTCCACCAGGCAATATACTTATATCAAAGATTTGTTTAGCACCGCCATTTTTAAAGTTTTTAGAAAACATTTCCTGACCGAGAATGTTTAGTATAGTCAACTTTGTATTATTGCTATGGCAACCAAAAGAAATATTTAAAATAGATTTAACAGGATTTGGATATATGTTAATATCTGAAAAAGAATTTTCAATTATTATACTGGTGGTATCATTAACATGAAGAATCCCTGAAATATTATTTGTATCATCCCAAAAACCATTAATTCCACCATATTGGTAATTACCGCCAGAAATCATAAAGCGACTTGCATAGTAATAAGTACCGGCGGGTAGGGTGTTGCCTATTTCAGCCATATATTCATCATTATTTCCTGCGTCGGTGTTGTATGTAGCTGCAACCCAATTTGTCCATGTTGAAGGATCTGTATTTTCTGTATGGTAACCAATCCATGCATAAATGCCTGCACCTTGTCCAGCTCCTTCTGTTATACCCGGCTCGTAAACCTGAGCATACACATTATATGCAGTTCCTACTATAATCGTATCAGAAGGTGGA
>MENF01000141.1 GCA_001769035.1 Bacteroidetes bacterium GWA2_32_17 | reverse complement strand
TTAAGCTCATAAAAATTGTTATTTCTGTAAAGATATAATTATTTAAAAATATTAATTTTGCAAAGATATGAGCTATCGGATCTGTGTCAATTTGTGAAATCTGTGGCGTATTTTCTTCAAAAATAATCATTCCCTTGTGTGTTTAAAAATTAATCATGGTTGTTTCATCTTAAATAATTTTATAAGTTATACAATATCACAAATTACACGTTATTAAGTAATTAAGTTATTAAGTTACTAGGTTATTAACCAATAACTATTATTTAATTTTAAAATAGCTTTTAATTTTTTTATCAGAAATATAATACATTATTGTTCCTACAATAATTCCAATTAAATACCCATAAGGTAAACCTGCAGCAATAAGCCCAACCAAAATTGCAATAAAGAAATTTTTCTTTGAATCAATAATGTCTTTAATAAAAATCATCAGGGTAATTCCCTCAAACAAAAGAATTACACCTAAAATTGGCAAAGGAAAAATTTTAACAACTTGCTCAAAACTACCACTAAAAAACACTCCTAAAGTTAAAAACAAAAGTCCATAAATAAATACCGAACCGCCAGTTCTTGCTCCAAAAGTATAATGACCAGCCATTCCACCCGAGCCATGACAAGTTGGGATACCTCCAAAAAAAGAATTTATAATATTTATTATTGAATATGTAAAACTAATTTTTCGGGCTGTAATTTTTTTTTCAGGAAAATAATCATTTGCAATTTGTTTAGTAGCAATAATAGAATTTCCAATTGATAATGGAATTTGAGGTATTGCTAATATTAAGAATCCTGTTAATATATCAGTCCAGTTAGGAATATAAAATTTTGGCAATGATACTGAAACTGATTTAACAATATCAAAACTATTAAAGTGGACAAATAAAGCATACACTATGCCAATTAAAATAATAAAAATTGCAGGAGGATATTTTCTATTTCCAAGTAGTATAATTGTAATAATAAAAGCAACACCTGCAAGCCAATAACCAGAAATTGAATCTGATACAACATACTGTTTTAAAGCGACTAATGAAAGTTGAATACCTAATCCAAATTGTATTCCTCTAACAACTACTTTAGGAATATATTTAGCTAATAAATCAATTAAGCCAGTTAAAGTTAAGATAAGCATTAAAATACCAATGGCTAATCCACCGCCATAAATTACTCCGGGAGCTATTTTTTGAGTAATAACAATCATGGCAACAGCTTTAAGTGGCTGAACAGGCATAGGAATTCCATAAATTAATGCAGTAAGCAATTGCATTGAACCAAAAACAATTAGCACGCTGGCACTATCAAGTCCAGATGCGAGTATCATTCCAATAACTAATGGCAAATCGGTACCTATATCGCCAAAGGCACCGGAAAATTCATTTCGGTCGAATTTTATTTTTTGCTTAAAGGTTCTAACAATGTTCATAATAAAAATAAAAATGGCTTCAATCTATAACGAAATAAGATAACATTATTAAATATGAAATTCATGCTGGGTGCTTCGCACTATATAAAGTCATACTGTATTATACAATGTTGTTTATTTTTTTAACCTCTTTCGCTAAATTTTGGGATTCCTTTTGAAATGCAATATGGCAATTATTTGAATTTGATTTACTTTCTTTTCAATTGTGTAGTATATTCCAAATGGAAATTTGTTCATTAAATGTCTATAAATATTTTTTTCTTTTTTTCAGAAGCTTCAGGATGATTTTTTATAAAATCAAAAGATATTTGGATATATTGAATAAATTCATCTCCAAGCCCAATTTTTTGTGTCTCATACCAAATAAAAGATTCGTCTAACTCGTTTTCAGCTTCTTCTATTACTAAAATGGTATATTCCATTAGGTAAACTTATATTTTATTTTAATTTCATCCCATGTCTTAAATTTAGCGTTTCCTGATCTGATTCTCTCAATCCTTTCATTTATTATTCGTTGATGATCAGCAGGAATAGACATGTCAGCTTGCTCTTTAGCAATATTGTCCCAAAGAAAATATACAATTTCAAATTTTTCTTGTCTGGTCAATTTACGAAGTTTTTCAAATTGTTCTTTTTCCTTATCTTTTATTTTTTACAAAAATAATAAAAATATTTATGTACTCGAAATTGGTAGAATGCTGCCAATTAATTTGGCATAACATTTAATTAGCATCTGTCCATATTGTTGTCGTTGCGAACTGAAGGGTAAGATTGTGCGAAAGAGTGAAACATTTAACAATGGGGCATGCCCTAAGCCGTTAAAAATTTAAGTTTTTCAAAAAAAAAGTTCCCCCAATTTTTAAAAAAGGAAATAATATAGATATAAATATCAGATTGTTAATGAAATAAATAAAAGACATTAAAACGTATTGAAATAATTACAAGTTTTGCCAAATTAAAATTTGTGATTATGAAATTGATAAATTTTTTTTCAAACTGTATATGGAAATTAAAAGCTATTCAACGAGCAAAAGAGCTAAATTCATTAAAAAAGCGAATCAAAGAACTTGTAATAAGTCGAGACAAATTAAACGACCCAGAACAAATAAAATACTTACAAGAATATTTTGAAACAAAAACACTTGAAAGAATTAAAACAAAATTATCATGGGTTAAAAATTATTCGGAATTAATAAAAGAATTATCTGAAATAAATCAATCCATAAAAGAAGTAGAGAAAGAGCTAAAACATAATGGGTTATCAAAATTAAGTTTTAAAAAATGTGAAAAAATATTAGAGAAATTAGAAAGCAAAAATGGTAGAAAATTGAAAGAACAATTAATTTTAAAAATTAACCAACAAATTCAATTATTACCCGATACAAATACTATTCTATTTTCATCAGATATTTTAGAATCAATTTTTGAAAAATATAAAAATAGAGTAAGTGAAAATCCAATGGCATCGTTAACACCATTAATTTTAGCAATTGCAGCTTTTAACAGTAATTTAGATGAAAAAAGTGTAAAGCATATAATGGAGACTGTAAAAATAGCAGACATAAAAAAGTGGTCAAAAGAAAATATAGGTATGAGTCTATTTACAAAGAGAAAAGTCTTATTAGCAGCATGATACAAAAAGTTGGGGGAACTTTTTTATCAAAATTAGTGAATTTTTAACGGCTTACCCCCAACCCCTCTCTACAAATAGAGAGTGGAGCGTTTGAAAAATTTTAGTTCGTACACTTTTGTTCGTTTCATTTTTAATTAAGCATTTTTTTAACTCACATCCTTTAATGCCCTCTCTCTGATATTCAAAAAGAGGGCAAGGGAGTGAGTTATTATATATTTTCTATTGGCAAAATTAATGTAATTGTTGTACCTTGTAAATATATACTTTCAATTTTAATTTTTCCGTTATGTTCATTTATAATATTTTGCGAAATTGACAACCCTAAACCAGTTCCATGCCCTATTTCTTTTGTTGTAAAAAACGGTTCAAAAATATTGTCTAAATTTTCCTGTTTAATACCTATTCCATTATCATCAATAGATAGATACATATAATTATTATCAGATTTGCAATTAAAAATAATTTCACCATAATATTTAGAATTATCTTTCTTTTTCTCAACAATAGCGTCAACACTATTTATTATTAAATTTAATAAAACCTGCTCGATATGATTTCGGCTGCCATATATTAAGGGTATCTCGTTAGGAATATTATTTTTTATGGATATAAAATTTCGTTCTAAATGATATGCAGCTAATTGAAGCGAATTTTCGAGTGCAATTTTAATATTCATTCTTAATAGTTTAAACTCTTGCTTTCGGCTAAAATTTAACAAACTAGTTGCAACTTTTGAAATGTTATCAATTGATTCATTCATTAAATCGAAATATTTTAAGTTTTGTTTTATATCATTAGGGTTGTGCGATATTCTTTTAATGCAATTTTGCAAACCGATTATTGGATTATTTATTTCGTGTGCAATTCCTGATGATATTACTCCGATAGATGATAATTTTTCGGCATTTAACATATTGCGATGGGTAGCTTGTAATTCTTCGTGAGTTTTTGCAATACGTTCAATCATGTTTATAAACTTATTGTAAAGAATATCTATTTCATCGCTTGCAAAAAATAAGCGTCGAAGCTTGTACGCTCTGCTTTTTTCGAGTTTTTTCTTGTTTTCGAAGCAACTCTGAATATTATCGAAATTAATATTTTGTGATATTTCGCTAATAAATTTTATTGGAACAGTTATTAAATATGAATATAAAAATGCTATGAATATACTAATAATAAGAAATAAGACTATTATTATAACAAGCGTTATATAAATTTTATTGACATCAGTTTGAATTTGTTTTTCGTATAACCCAACCCTTATTATTCCAATGTTTTTTTCAATTACTGGAGTTGCTATATCTAAAATATATTCATTTTTATCTTTTGACTTTATTTTAACAACATTAAGCGAATCATTATTTAACGAATTTACTTTTAATAATTCTATGGGAAACCCGTTATCAAAAGAATGTGCAATAACATTATTTTTAGAATCGAGAATAAAAATATATGCAATCTCGTCGTCCATTTTTTGCGATTCCTCTACAAGATTATTTAATTCCGATATTTGATTATAAAGAATGTTTGAAGATGATTTTTGTGCAATACTATTTGCAATAAATATTATTCTGTTTTTTAATTCACGCTCTAACGAATTTGATAAAGAGTTCCAAACTATTGGAATTGTTATTATGGTAAACATTAAAACTGCAAGTGTAATACCTATTGTAAATTTCCAAAATAATGGAATATATCGTTTATACATTTTTAATAACTTAAAAATATTAATTTATTGTTTCGTTATTTAGATTTTTATTATACTGGAATAGTGAGTTATAAATAGAATCATTTGGTATAATAAATTTATCTATCATTAGTTTTTGTAATATTTTTTTGCCTATAGAATCATTCTGCATATAAAGAAATGTGTTTTTTAAATTAAACTTTAACGATTTACTAATATTTTTAGATACAACAACGGGAGGGCTTCCAAAACATTCCGATTTTTCAATAATTTAAATATTCTGCACTTTTTCAGGTGTTTTTTTTAACATATATTCGTAAATTAAACCGTCAATAGATGCACCGTCAACAAGACCTTTCTCAACAAGTTGTATTGAGGCATCGTGAGAGTTTGAATATGTTGTTTTTGAGAAGAAATTATGTGAATCTGTATTAAAAAGTTCATTTATTCTTTTTTCGGGATAAAATTTCCCGGTATTTGACAAAGGGTCGGTAAATGCAAAAGATTTCCCTTTTAAATCGTAAATATTTTTAATTGAAGAAGATTTATTTACAATAATATATGCCTGATAATAAGGAAGTTTATTAAAAACAGGAACTACTAACAAATCACACTTATCTCTTATTTTTAAATAAGCTCCCGAACAAATAAAGCCAACCTTAACCTGATTTGTTGTTAATAACTCATTTGATTCGGAATAACTTTTTCGCTGAACAATTGTAAGTTTTTTATCAAGTTTACTCGTAATATATTCAAATAATTCTTTATAATTCGAGAAAGTTTCTTTAGGAGAAATCATTGCTCCAATTACAACTTCAATATCTTGGTTAGTATCATTTTCTTGAATAGTTTGATTGATAGTATTGGCAAAATCAACTGTTTTAATTTCGTATTCACTGTTATTACATGAAAATACTGCTAATAAAAAAATCATTAACAATATACAATTTGTAATTTCTTTCATTTGTTTATATTTTAGTTATTGTCTCATTATTAATTACTTATATTTTTAAGATTGATGTAGATTGAAGAAGATTGATAGGATTGATGAAGACGTTCTTCAATCTTTCTTCTCAATCTTGTTTTCTCAATCTTTTCAATCTTTTTTTCATTAGTTTAGAGTTGTTAAAAAACCCGAAACTCGAAACTATAAACTCGAAACTATAAACTATAAACTTTTTTAAACTATAAACTTTTCTGAGTTATAAATCAACCCCCTCAATTATATCTGGATTTACATTCTTTTCATCGTCTTTACTACAATCTAAATTTACTTTAATATTTTTTGGTTTCTCAAAAACATCTTTTATCAGATAATTTAACGTTTTGTCTTCATGAACTTTATTCATATAATAAGCCCAAATTGGAAGAGCTAAGCTTGCACCTTGTCCATATTCAAGAGTGCTAAAATGTATTGCTCTGTCTTCGCCGCCTACCCATACGCCAGTCATTAAATGAGGGGTTAAACCCATATACCATCCATCAGATTGATTTTGAGTTGTACCTGTTTTTGCAGCAATATCACCTTCAACTTTATAAACGCCTTTAACCCTCCAGCTTGTTCCAAAAGCCACAACTCCACGCAATAACTCTAGCATTAAATAAGCAGTTTCCTCGCTAATAGCTTCTGTTCGGGTAGGTTTAAAATTAGCAAGAACATTTCCGTTTTTATCAGTAATCTTTGTTACAAATATTGGTTGGGTATAAATTCCGTGATTACTAAAAGTGCTGAATGCCGCAGTCATTTCAGCAACTGATAATTCGGGAGTTCCTAAGCAAATTGCAGGAACAGCATCAATTTTACTTATAATACCCATTTTTCTGACAATATTTATAACAGCATAAGGATTATATCGTTTCATTAACCATGCTGATATATAATTTATAGAATTTGCTAATGCCCACTTTAAAGTAACCATTTGCCCATCCTTTTTTGTTTTACCACTGTTTTTTGGTGTCCATGGGGTACCATCTGGCATTTCAAAAGTTACTGGAATATCAGGTACTTCATAACATGGCGAATAACCCTCTTGCATAGCCAAAGTATATAAAAAAGGTTTAAATGTTGACCCAACTTGTCTTTTACCTCCTTTAACCATATCATACTGGAAATGCTTAAAATTAATTCCTCCTACATAAGCTCTCACAAATCCTGTTTGTGGTTCCATTGACATTAAACCTGCACGTAAATAAAATTTATAATATCGAATTGAATCCCAAGGTGTAAGAACAGTATCAATATCTCCTTTCCATGAAAATACAGACATTTGAGTAGGTTCATAAAATTTTTTTTTAATTTGCAAAGCAGATAACCCTTTCGATTTTAAAACTCTATATCTTTCGCTTCGTCTCATTGATTGCTCCATTATCTCATCAATTTGTTGAGCATTAACATTCCATGCAAAGGGAGCTTTTTCCCTTCCTTTCTGTTCTTTAAAAAACTTAACCTGTATTTCATCTTTCAAATGTCTTGCAACAGCATATTCGGCATATTTTTGCATCCTCGAATTTATTGTGCAATATATTTTTAATCCATCTTTATATATATCATAAGGTTTTCCGTCGGGTTTCATATTTTTATTACTCCACCCATAAAGCGGGTTTGTTTCCCAGTCAAGTGAATCTTCGTAATATTTTTGTTTATCAATATATTCATCAGATTCAGGTTTGTTGGCTCCCATAATAATACGTAAGTATTCTCTGAAATATGTGGCTATTCCTTCTTTATGGTCAACTTTTTGAAATTTAACTCCTAAAGACATTTTTTTTAACGAATCGTATTGTTCGCTTGTAATATAATCGTATTTTTTCATCTGATTTAAAACCACATTTCTTCTTTGCATTGTTAATTCTTCCCTTCGTAATGGATTGTAAAGTGATGGATTTTTTGCCATACCCACTAACATCGCTGCTTGCTCAATTTTTAAAGAATCGGGTTCGGTATTAAAATAAACTTTGGCAGCCGATTTAATTCCTACCGCTAAATTTAAAAAATCGAACTTATTAAAATACATAGTTATAATTTCTTCTTTAGTATAACGCTTTTCGAGTTTAATTGCCATTACCCACTCACGAAGTTTTCTTAAAATTTTTGAAAAAAAGTTAGAAAAATCTTCGCGTGGAAAAAGCATTTTGGCTAATTGCTGCGAAATTGTACTTCCACCTCCTTTTCGCCCTGTGCCAAACAAAGCACGACCAATAGCTCTGGCATCAACACCCGAATGAGAATAAAACCGAATATCTTCGGTAGCAACTAATGCTTTTATAAGCTCTGGCGATAAATTTTCGAATTTTATATTTGAACGGTTTTCTTTAAAAAAAGTACCCAATACAACACCATCGCTTGATATAACTTCTGAAGCTTGATTGTTTTTTGGGTTTTCCATCTCGCTAAAACTTGGCATATAACCTAAATAACCTTGCGAAATACAAAAAAACAAGATAAAGAGCGAAATAATTGGGAAAATAAAAAGAAACCATAAAATTTTTATAAAAAATTTATTGTTCTTATTATCAGTGCCTTCTGGCGTTTTTTCTTTCATAACAAATTTAATAATTATGTTTTTAACAACAAAAAAAGTGCATAAAATTAATCTTAAAAATAAAATATATAAATTGCACGCCAAAATTATATAAAAAAGATGGAAGAAAATTTAGTAATAGTAGAATCTCCTGCAAAAGCCAAAACCATTGAGAAATTCCTTGGTGAAGGGTACATTGTAAAGTCAAGTTTTGGGCATATACGCGACCTCTCAAAAAAGAAACTTGGTGTCGAAATTGAAGATAATTTCAAACCTAACTACGAAATTCCGGAAGATAAACTCAAAACGGTAGCCGAATTAAAAAAGTTTTCTAAAAAAGTTAAAACAGTTTGGTTAGCATCTGATGAAGACCGCGAAGGAGAGGCAATAGCATGGCATTTATTCGAGACTCTCGAGTTAAAAAAAACCTCTACAAAAAGAATTGTATTTCACGAAATTACAAAAGAAGCAATTCAAAATGCTATTAAAAATCCCAGAGGAATTGATTATAATTTAGTTAATGCTCAGCAAGCACGTAGAATTCTCGACCGATTAGTTGGCTTTGAACTTTCACCATTATTATGGAAAAAAATCAGACCAAGTTTATCGGCAGGTAGAGTTCAGTCGGTTGCTGTTAGATTAATTGTTGAAAGAGAACGTGAAATTTTTACCTTTAAACCTGTTTCGCAATATAAAATTTCCGGAATATTTATTATTACTGACAAAAACGGAAAAAAATATGAAGTAAAAGCCGATATTCAAAAAGGGTTCACAACAAAAAAAGAAGCAATTGATTTTCTCGAAAAATGTAAAAAATCAACTTTTACAATTTTAGATATTTCAATAAAACCCTCAACAAAATCTCCCGCACCACCATTTACAACATCTACATTGCAACAGGAAGCAAGTCGCAAACTTGGTTTCTCGGTATTGCAAACAATGACATTAGCACAAAAATTATACGAAGCTGGACACATTACATATATGCGTACTGATTCGGTTCATCTTTCCGATTTGGCAATAGCAACTTCAAAAAAAGAAATTGACGAAAAATATGGCAAACAATATAGTAAAACACGCCAATTTCAAACAAAATCAAAAGGAGCACAGGAAGCACACGAAGCAATTCGTCCTACATATTTTTCGAACAACACCGTTTCGGCTTCGGCTAATGAAAAAAGACTTTACGAATTAATCTGGAAAAGAGTTATTGCTTCGCAAATGAGCGATGCCGCAATCGAAAAAACTATAGTAACAATAAGCATTTCAAATGCACGAGAACAATTTAATATTACAGGTGAAGTTATAAAGTTTGATGGATTTTTAAAAGTATATATGGAATCAACCGACGACGATGCCGAAGAACAAGGTGTTTCGCTACTTCCACCTATGCAGAAAAATCAAAAAATGGAAATGAAAAATATTAGTGCCGACGAAAAATTCAGTCATCATCCTGCACGATACTCCGAAGCAAGTCTTGTTAGAAAAATGGAAGAGTTAGGAATTGGACGCCCATCTACTTATGCACCAACAATATATACAATAATTAAACGCGAATATGTTGTAAAAGAAGACAGAGCAGGAAAAGAACGGCAGGTTATTTCTATTACCTTAACAAATAATACAATTAAAGAATCTTCAAAATCTGAAAATTACGGATACGAAAAATCGAAACTTTTTCCAACTGAAATAGGCATGGTTGTTAATGACTATTTAGTTGAAAATTTTTCTAATATTATTGATTTTAATTTTACCGCATCTGTTGAATTGGAATTTGATGAAATTGCTGAAGGAAAAACAGAATGGGTAAGAATGTTAAAAAAATTCTATGAAAAATTTCATTCTAAAATTGATGAAAGTTCAAAGAAAATAGAAAAAAAGAAAAGCGAAAGATTATTAGGAAAAGACCCAAAAACAGGCAAACCTGTTTATGTAAAGTTCGGTAAATTTGGACCATTTGTGCAAATGGGCGAAAAAACCGAAAACGAAAAACCAAAATACGCAAGTCTCAAAAAAAGCCAGTATCTCGAAACTATTAAACTCGAAGAAGCATTAGAACTGTTTATTTTGCCACGAAAACTTGGATTATATAAAGATAAGGAAATTGTTGCAAATATTGGTCGCTTTGGACCTTATACTATGCACGATGGTAAATTTTATTCATTAAAAAAAGGCATAGATGACCCATATACAATTGTGTTAGACAGAGCAATTGAGTTAATTATTGAGAAACAAAATCAGGTTGCAAATAGTTGTTTAAAAGCATTTAAAGAAGATGTTAATTTAAAAATAGTAAAAGGCAGATACGGTGCATATATTAAATTTAATGATTTAAATTATCGCATTCCACCTAATACAGATTGGAATACATTAACGTATAAAGATGTTGATGAAATAATAAAACAAAGCCCAGAGAAAAAACCAAAAGTTATAAAAACAAAACCTGCCCCCAAAAAAGCTAAAACAGCAAAAAAAGCAAAGTAGAATAAATAGAGTTCATACATAAAGATAAAGCCCCAAGTTTCAAGAACCAAGAACCAAATCTCAAACTTGGAACTTGGCTTGGAGCGGTCAGACGGGTATAGGAAATAGACACACAATAGTACTACGTACCAGTCATAACGCTTGGAGTTGGCTTGGAATTTGAAACTTGGAATTTGAAATTTGATACTTGAAATATGGAGCAACTGTTTGATTTTTTTAATCCAATTAATTTAAAAAACATAGTTAAAAAAAACTATGACGAAAAAACACGTTTTGCTAATAAAATTAGTTCATATACAACAAATAACAAATTAATTGAAATTAGTAAAGCGAAAATTGCAATTTTTGGGGTATTTAGCGAAACAGAAGATAATAAAACTCATCTTAGCGATAAAATAAGAGAATGTCTTTACTCATTATTTACACCTTTTATTAATGATGTTGTTGACTTAGGAAATTTAAAAAAAGGAAATAATCCCAATGATATAATTTATGGCATTCGCGAAGTATTAAACATTCTACATCAAAAAAAAATAACAACAATCATAATTGGAGACAATAACAATATTCCCTTTGGTTCATATCTCGCTTACGAAGAAATTAATAAATCAATAAATATAGTTTCGGTTGAGAGCAATATTAATTTGAAACACAAAAATATTGTTCAACAAAATATTCATTTCTTACCTAAAATAATATTGCGAAAAAATAATTGCATTTTCAATTTCTCATTGTTAGGGTTTCAGTCATATTTTGTTTCTCATGAAGAATTAAATGTTCTTTCACGCTTATATTTTGACACAATTCGTTTAGGAATAGTGCAATCAGATATTACTGAAACAGAACCATTTTTTCGGGATTCCGATTTAACGTGTTTAAATATTAATTCAATAAAAGGAACTGTTTTAGATGAAAATGTTATTTCACCAAATGGTTTAGAAACAAGAGAATTCTGTCAACTTGCAAAATATGCAGGAATTAGCAGCAGATTATCTGATGTTTGTATATATGGTAATAGTTTTAGCAATACAGAAGCAATGATTACAGCACAGGCAATATGGTATTTTTTAGAAGGATTTTCGCAACGTAAAATTGAGAACCCTCAAAAAAAATCTAATTATATTGTTAAGTTTTATGTCGAAGTTGGGAAAGATTCATCAATAACATTCTATAAAAGTAAAATTAGCGAAAGATGGTGGATGGACATTCCATATCCAAAATCAAAGTTTGAAAAACATTTAACAGTATCTTGCTCATATTCAGATTATAAGAAGGCTTGCTCTGGTAATGTACCAGATAGATGGTGGAAATTTTTTCAAAAAATATGTTAATATACATTAAATATAATATTTTTCTTAATTTTGCGTTAACAATAATTAAGATTTGAGAATTAACAATTTTGCATTTATAAAAAGTGAATTTTTGATATTTCTTTTAGATATTTACAGTTTAACCCTGACCTTTAGGTCGGGGGAAAATAAAAATAGAGATTGGGCTTTAGCCCTGAATTGATTTTAAACAAAAATAAATTTTAAAACAAAATATAACTTTATTAATTTTTGTTCGTACAAAGTCGTAATATTAAAAAATTATTGAAAAAAAAAATAAAATTTGTTTTTAATTAATATTTTTATTTACTTTACGCTGTGATAAAGTGGAATTTAAACATAAACCTAGAGAAGTAAACATCTGAATATGAGGAAAATAATTTCTCTTTTAGCTATAATAATGTTGGGAATTAATCTTCTTGCACAGCAAGACCCACAATTAAGTTTAAATAAATATAACATTTTGCCAGTAAACCCGGGATTTGCTGGAAGCAACGAAGCGATTTGTACATCAGTACTTTATCGTTCACAATGGATGGGTTTTGAAGGAGCTCCAAAAACTATGATATTTAGCGGAGATATGGCAATATCCAGCATTAGTAGTGGTATAGGTATAAATATTTTAAGCGATAATGTTGGTTTCGAAAAAAATATGTACTTGAATTTAGCTTATGCTTATAGATTACAAATAGGTACCGGCTCATTAGGTTTAGGATTAGGCCTTGGGTTTGTAAATAAATCATTAAATGGAGAATGGGTAACACCCGACAAATTAAATAATGTTCCCGGAGCTTCAAATCCCTATACAGACCCTGCAATTCCACATTCCGAAAATAAATATGTATTCGATGCAAACTTTGGTTTATTTTATCGTGCAAAAGACGATAAAATATATGGTGGAATATCATCAACTCACCTTACCCAACCCGATTTAAAATATGAATCTGGTAAAATGCCTTTTATAGCAAGGCATTATTATATAGTAGCAGGTTCTTATATTAATTTACCAGATAAAAACTGGGGACTAAACCCTTCAGCTTTTATTAAATCGGACGGCAGAACAAACCAGTATGACCTTAACCTGTTGCTCGAATTTCGTCGTCAGTTTCGTGGAGGATTATCATATCGTTTTGGCGATGCAATAGTTGTAATGGTTGGTTTTACTACTCAATCAAATATTACTTTTGCATTAGCTTATGATTTAACGACGTCTAAATTAAGGGCTTATGAAAAAGGTTCTTTTGAATTTATGGCTAAATACTGCTTTAATATAACTAAAGCAGGACCAAGAGGAAAATATGGAAGTGTTAGATTTTTATAATAAAAATGGAAATAACAAGTTCTCATAATAAATAAATGCCGTATGAAAACTTTAGTAGCAGTTTTAATTTTATTCATTGCTTTAACTGGATTAAACAGTTGTTCTAATTCCGGTAATGGCGAACTAGTTGGAGTTCCCAATAGAGAATCATGGTTTGAAGCTCCACCTTATGGTATGTTGTTCATACAAAGTGGTAGCTATAACATGGGTCCTGATGACCAGGATGTTCCTTGGGCTATGACAGCAGAAACAAAAACAGTAACAATTCCTCCATTTTGGATGGATGAAACAGAAATTACAAATAACGAATATCGCCAATTTGTAGAGTGGGTTCGCGATTCTATTGCAGCTAAACTTTTAGGTGCACAGTTAGAGCAGTTTTTAATTACCGAAAATGAATATGGCGAAGAATTAAACCCACCTTTTATTAATTGGGAAGAAAAAATAAAATGGGAAGACCCAGAACAACGTGAAATACTTAATGAACTATTCCTCCCCGAACAAGAACGATTCTATCGTCGTAAAGAGTTGGATACCAGAAAATTAAATTTTGAATATTTTTGGATTGACTTGCGTCAGGCAGCAAAAAAATACGACTTTAATAATGAATCACGCCGTGCATGGAATGCTGATGAAAATAAATATGATGGTGAAGTTACCGACTATAATTATAAAAGTGCTACAAAAGGACAAAGAATCCAAGTTAAAGACCGCTCTTCTTATATAGTTCGAGATGTTGTAAATGTATATCCCGATACACTTTGTTGGGTTAGCGACTTTACCTATTCATTTAATGAACCTTATGCAAATTACTTTTGGCACCCTGCATTCGACTACTACCCTGTTGTTGGAATTACCTGGAGACAAGCCCGCGCATTTTGTGTTTGGAGAACTCAATTATTGAATAGCTCCTTTTTAGCATCTATGGGCGAAACATTTGTTCAGGATTATAGATTACCAAGCGAATCGGAATGGGAATATGCAGCTCGTGGCGGCTTAAAAGGTGCCATGTATCCCTGGGGAGGTTACTATACTCAAAATTATAGAGGATGCTATATTGCAAACTTTAAACCAATGCGTGGTAATTATTCTGCCGATGGTGGCGTTTACACATTAATTGTTGCAAGTAACGACCCTAACGAATGGGGATTATATGATATGGGCGGAAATGTTTCGGAATGGACAAATAACGCTTTTGACGAAGCAGCTTATAGCTGGACAGATGATTTAAGTCCGGATTATCAATACGAAGCTCTACCCGATGACCCACCTGTTCGTAAACGAAAAATTATTCGTGGTGGTTCATGGAAAGATATTTCATATTATATGCAGTGCGGTACTCGTTCTTATGAGTATCAGGATACTGCAAAATCATACATAGGTTTCCGTTGCGTAAGGTCATATTTAGGACGCGACGTAAGCGATGGTGGTTCCGGTTCACAAATTTATTAATTATTGTCTTTAATATTAACATTTAAAAATTTAAAAAAATGGGATTTAGTATCGGCGAACTTGTTGAAACCAGAGGTTGGAAAAAGTTCATGGCAAAAGTTTATGGATGGGGAGCATCCGTAGTATTAGTTGGAGCTATGTTTAAAATTATGCACTGGCCTGGTGCAGGTATAATGATTGTAATAGGTCTTAGTACCGAGGCGTTTATCTTTTTTACTTCTGCTTTTGAGCCACTTCATGTTGAGTGGGATTGGAGTTTGGCATACCCCATATTAGCAGGTATGGATGATGAAATTATAGATGAAGATTTAAAGGAAAAAGATAAGATTTCTAAAAAAAGTGCTTCCGAAAGGTTTGATGAACTTATTAATAGCGCAGACATTACTCCGGAACTTTTCGAAAAATTAGGTCTTGGTTTACGTTCTTTGAACAAAACTACTGAAAAACTTTCGGATGTTTCTGATGCAAGTGTGGCAACAAATAAGTATATTACTAGTTTCGATAAAGCATCATCAAAAGTTAGTGAATTTGCCGATTTATATGGACAATCTGCTCAATCATTAAATAATTCAGCAAACAGCCTTTCAAAATCTTACGAAAAATCTGCCGAACTTGTTTCTGGAAGTATCACAAGTTTTACCGAAACTATTTCACAAAGCGGAAATAAAGTTTCAAGTATGATTACTAACTCAGGTAAGCAACTTTCTGAAGTTATTAATAGCAGTGCTACATCTTTTGCAAATAATATGAACAGCAGCGGAAACGAAATTGCAAATAATATTACTAACTCAGGCAAAAAACTTTCTGAAGTAATAGACAGTAGTGTTAATTCATTTTCAAACACAATGACAAACAGCGGTAGCGAAATTGCTAAAACGATAACTAACTCAGGTACAAAGCTTTCTGAAGTGATTAATAGCAGTGCAATATCTTTTGCAGATACTATGACAAATAGCGGAAGTGAAATAGCTAAGATGGTAACTGATTCAGGTACAAAACTTTCTGAATCGTACAGTCAGTTAGCTGAAATAATGAGTTCAGAATTAGAAAACACAAAATCCGGCTCAAGGAGTTATGGCGAACAATTACAAATGATGTCTAAGAATCTTATAGCATTAAATTCCATTTTTGAGTTGCAATTACAAGATTCTAATGAGCATCTTGAATCAACAAAAAAATTATATACCGGAATGGAAGATATTATTGATAACATGAAAAGTTCTGCCAACGATGTCAAGAAATATCGTGAAGAAATTTCTAAATTAAGTCAAAACTTAAGTGCAATGAATACAATTTATGGCAATATGCTTTCGGCTATGAATTTTTCAAAATAATCTAAAAAATGATTTGTTTATATTATTATAAAGTATATTAGAATATGGGTGCAATAAATTGTAAGGAAACTCCGAGGCAGAAAATGATAGGTATGATGTATCTTTTTTTGACGGCTATGCTTGCCTTAAATGTTTCAAAAGATATTCTTGATGCTTTCGTTATTGTTAACGAAGGGATGGAGAAAACAAATACTAACTTCTCATTAAAAAATAGTTTTACTTATGACGCTTTTGTTGTTGCAAATCAAAACGACCCGATTAAAGTAGCTCCATATTATCGGGCGGCAATGAATATAAAAAAATATTCAAAAGATTTGGATACATACATAAAAAAATTAAAGGCTGACTTAATAACGAATATTGAAGGAACTGAGAACGCACCTGCTGCCATAAAAGATATGAGACATTTTGAAGGAAAAGATAATCGCGATGTACCTCATAATTATATGTTAGGAGATAGTGAAGATGGTTCACAAGGTAATGCCCGAAAGTTGAAAGAGAAACTATCAGAGTTTAAGAAAAATTTATTTGCAGAGTTAAAAAAATCTGACATTTCTTTACCAAATAAAGAGCTTTCTATTAGAGGGTTGGGCGATTTGGGAATTAACACAGAAAACAACCCTAAAGCAAGCGCCGATGAACCTGCCGAAAAATATTGGGAAACATCCTTGTTTGCTGAAATTCCTGCTGCTGCAACAATTACATTGCTGTCACAAATTCAAAATCAAGTTAAAAATGCTGAAGCTACTATAATTCAAACATTACTCGGTGGAATTGGTGCAACTGATTTTAAATTTGATACTGTTGCTCCACGTGTAATTCCTAAAAGTAGTTTTTTGATTTCCGGTGATAAGTATGAAGCAGATTTATTTATTGCAGCATTCAGTTCTACCGATACTGCTTCAAAAGTTTTAGTTGGTGATAGTTACGATTCAATAAATGGTAAACTTTTAGGAAATGTAAAAACTCTGAATATTCAGCGTGGTATGGGAAAGTATATTGTTGAAGGTGCAGGACAAGGCAATCATTCTTATGCTTCTATAATAAAGGTATTTAATTCTTCAACCGGACTGTTTACCGATTATCCTGTAAAATCAGGTGGAAAATACAATATCGAATATACTGTTGCTCCTCCTATGGCGGTAGTTTCTCCTACAAAAATGAATGTATTATATATTGGTGTTGATAATCCTATGGAAATTTCTGTTCCTGGCTTCCGCGACGACCAAATTTCAGCTTCATGTTCAGGTGGTTCACTTTCAAAATCAGGAAAAGGTTGGGTTGCCCGTGTATCAAAGGTTGGAAAATGTAATATTAGCGTAAACGCTAAAGATGATAAAGGTACTTCGAGAAGTATGGGCTCAAAAGAATTCAGAATAAAAAGAGTTCCTAACCCTGTTCCAACTTGTGCCGGACAAAAGGGTGGAAATATTTCTAAAGGTTTGTTAACAGCTCAAGTTGGTCCTGCTGCAACTCTCGAAAACTTTGATTTTGAATTAAAATTTTCGGTAGTAAGTTTTGTTGTATCGGCAACAATTGGTGGTTTTGACCAAGACCCAGCATCAAAAAGCGGAAGATTTACTCCTGAACAAATTGCTTTAATAAATAAGGTACCAAAAGGCAAAAAAGTTCGTATTGAAAATGTTAGAGCAAAAGGTCCCGATGGTACTGTTACTGATATAGGAACAATTTCATTTAAACTCCAATAATATTTAAATTTTTGGTTATGAAAAAAATAATAATAATTTTAACAGTTTCCATCTTTTTCGCTCCTTTTGCAAAAGCTCAGGTTAGCGATGTATTAGATGGAATTTACGTAAAAGAACATGTTCCGGCACGTAAACCAATTCCTTATCATCATCTTCGCGAAGCAGATATGATGTGGTCGAAAAAAATGTGGAGAATGCTTGATTTGCGTGAAAAAATAAATCATCCATTGTATTTCCCTACCACAAAAATGGATGACAGATATAGTTTAATTGATTTAATATTGTATGGTGTTGCTCAGGAAGGTTTAGTAGTTTACGATGATAGCGATGATGAATTTACAACACCAATGACAGCAACCCAAATTGATGTAAAATTTGATGTAAGAACTGATACTACTTATGTAGATGACCCTGAAACCGGCGAAACAAAGCCAGTAATTGTTCAACGTGAAAGAACTACTTCTGAAGTGCAACGATTATTATTAAAAGAAGTTTGGTATTTCGATAAACAGCGTGCAATGCTTGAAGTTAGAATTGTTGGTTTATGCCCTATCAGGATGTATGAAAAAACAGCAGCATTAAATCAAGAAATACAAGTCTCAGAAGATACTACAGATGAGAAAGAATTTTCGATGAAAAAAGTTTGCTGGGTTTACTTTCCTGCTGTCCGACCACTTTTAGCAAATCACGAAGTGTTTAACCCAAATAATGACGCTGAACGTCGTACTTTCGATGATGTTTTCTTTAAACGTCGTTTTAGTAGTTATATATTTCAGGAAACAAATGTTTACGATAACCGTTACATTGGTCAATTTACCAAAGGCTTAGATGCTTTGATTGAATCGGATAAAATAAAAGATTTTGTGTTTAAGTTTGAACACGACTTATGGGAATATTAAAAAAACGCCTCTTTTTAAAAACGTAAATTTAAAGTTTCGAGTTTATAGTTTCGAGTTTCAGGTTTGAAGTTTCAGGTTTTCAAAACCATAAACTAAAAACTCTAAACTAAAAACTTTTTTGCACAATGAACATATAACCTGCAACCGTCCACTTTAAGTACCATCAGATATAATTATCACCTTTTTTAATTTTTATATCATTTACAATTTGTCTTATTTGCTGTTCATCCGATTTTTTACAAATCAATAATGAATCGGCAGTATCAACTATAATAAAATCTGATAATCCATTAATTACAACAAGTTTATTATCGGGAACATTAACAATAGAGTTTTCGGTATTATATGTAACCACATTTTCTCCTTTTATAACATTATTATTTTTGTTTTTGGGTAAATTTTCAAAAAGTGAACCCCATGTTCCAATATCTGACCAGCCAAAATCAGCACAAATCACAAAAACATTATTAGCTTTCTCCATTATACCGTAATCAATCGAAATATTTTTACATTCGGCATAAACTGTTGAAATAGCATAATCTTCTTTATAAGTAGAAAAGAATTGAAAAGCTTCTTTAAATAACACATCAACTTCCTGTAAATGAGTTTCAAAAGCTTTATTAATTGTTTTAATATTCCAGATAAAAATACCGCTATTCCAATAAAATTCACCACTTTCGAAAAAAATCTGAGCGAGATTAATATCCGGCTTTTCGGTAAATGTTTTAACTTTAAATAATTTACCATTAATTTTTCCGTCTTTATTTACCTGAATATAACCATAACCTGTTTCGGGACGTTGAGGTTTAATACCAATAGTTAACAAGGCGTCATTATTTTTTACAAACTCGAGTCCTTTTAATATTGTTGATTTAAATTCGGCAGAATTTAAAATTAAATGGTCGGATGGAGCAACAACAATATTCGCATTTGGATTACGGTTTAAAATAGTATAATTTGCATAAGCAATACAGGGAGCTGTGTTTTTACGCTGTGGCTCAAGTAAAATCTGTTCAGGTTTTAATTCGGAGAGTTGTTCGGCTACAAGTTGCTTATAATCTTTATTTGTAACAATATAAATATTTTCGACAGGGCAAATTTCTCTGAATCTTTCAAATGTATCCTGCAAAAATGTTTTTCCGGTATTTAAAATATCAAGAAACTGTTTGGGACGAGAAGTTCGGCTTAATGGCCAAAATCTGCTTCCTATGCCACCAGCCATTATTATGCAATAATTATCTTTATTCATATATTTTTATTTACATTAATATTTATCTTTTAATGTTTAAAAAAGTTCAAAAATGTTCATTGTTCTATGTTCATTGTTTCATTGCTTCATTGTTTCATTGTTATGCAATAGCAACAATAGAACAATTTAGCAATTTAACAATCTTTTAAATCTTGTTTTATCAATCTTACTCAATCTTGCTACCTCAACCTCAACCTTAACCTCAACCTTAACCTTAACCTCAACCTCAAATATAATCAATCCTATCAATCTTGTCTTCCCAATCTATTCAATCTTGTCTTCCCAATCTATTCAATCTTGTCTTCCCAATCTATTCAATCTTGTCTTCCCAATCTATTCAATCTTGTCTTCCCAATCTTGTCCTCTCAATCTATTACTTATTTCTACTTATTTCAATGTATTTCTATCTAATTCTATATCTTTCTGTGTTTTTAGTTTCTGGTTTTTGGTTTCTGATTTTTGTTTTCTTTTTGTCATTCTGAGTGATTAGCGAAGAACTTAGCGAAGCGATCTCACGAGCAAAGCGAGTAATCTATTTTTAATTTCTGGTTGCATATATAGTGTTGATTGCTTTGCTAGATAATTTTTATGGTTATAAATAGTTATATTTTTTATTTCAGCAAAAGTAAAAAAATATAAGGAAATCAAAAGAAATTTTATTAGAAACAAAAAATGCCAGAGCATTATAAAATACTCACACTCACTCGCAGTTTGTCCCCCGCAATCGCTCGCATCTTGCAAGTGATTGTTAATTTGGCATCTTGCCCCATTATAACAAAATACATTTATTGTAAATTATAAACAAAAATAAAAATACCAGAGGTAAATAAAATACTCACTCGCAGTCCCGATATGCTTCGCATTAGCGTCAAGTTAAGAATTGAATTTATGGGCTAAAGCCCGCATCAGATGGGGTATTCAAACCCCCGACATAAATGTCGGGGTTATTCATTTGAAGCACGATATTAAAATCGCAGATTACAAAGGCCCCGAATATACCACGTACCCGTCTGACCGCTCCAAGCGGTCTGACGGGTATATTTCCCTGACTTCATCATTCGCTCTTCAATATTCACCCCGTAGAATAATCGTTTTGGGCAATATTGCCAATTTAGGATATACTATTCAACGGGGTAAATTATTCGGTGTTTTTTTATAATCAATAATGAAGAGCGAATAATGATTAACGATTTTTAATTTTTTAAATCCCGGAAGGTGTTAATTTCTTGTGTAATAAGGTTTTTTAGCTAAAAAATATTATTTAGCTTTATGCGTTTGCGATATGCTTCGAGAGCGAGCGAGTGTGGAATAAAATCAGTTTAACTGTGCTGCTTCACTACTTCAATTTTCTTTTGAACAAAGTACATTTTATTATCATTTAAACATCTGCACAAAAACCTTGTACGTTTTTGCTCTATTATTTTAACTTTCATACCGTTTATTAATTCAACTGATGCATTTATTGGAAAGTCTTCTAATCTTTTTGGTATTTTTATATTTAAATATTTATTAATTGAGTCTGAAATTTTAATTCTTGAGGAGTAGGATATTTTTTTTTTATTTACATATTGTTCTTTTATAATATAGGCGATTTCAGCAGGAAAAAGCTCGTTGTTTAATGAATCAATTATAATTTTAATAAACTCCGATTTCCATTCGTTGCCATGAGCTTTAATTTTTTTCCCATATATTTCGAAAGCTTTTAAGTGAGCAAGTTCGTGTAAAAAAGTAATTAAAAAAGAGAACTTATCAAGATTTCCGTTTACAGTTATTCTTTGTGGTTTTCCATTAACAGATTGCAAATAATCGCCAAATTTCGACTCTCTTTCTTTTGTAACTATTATTTTTAAAGTTAATCCTCTTGTAAATTTTTCGATATAAACTGCAGCATCTTCACCGATATATGTAGTTAAATTTTTAATAAAAGAAATACTCTCTTTACTGCACATATATTAATTCTATTAAGGATTTGGGATTTGGGATTTGGGATTTTTAAATCCTTAATTGTAATTCATTAATCCTAAATTTTTCTATCTCTGTGGTTAAAATTATTTTTTTGCGAAAGTCCTATAATTAATTTTTGTAATTTAGCGAACAAATATACAAAAAAAATGAAAGTGTTTTTTCATATCGGAAGATACGCTAAATTAATGAGAAAGGTTTTCTCACGTCCCGAAAAAGCTCGCATTTTTTTCAAACAGATATTCCATGAAATAGATTCTTTGGGAATAAATTCATTAGGAATAATAATTATTGTTTCGTTTTTTATGGGAGCAGTAATAACATTACAAACTGCATATAATATTACAAATCCTTTTATCCCATTATATCTAGTAGGTTTAGGTACAAGAGATTCAATGATACTTGAGTTTTCCTCAACAATTGCAGGTTTAATTTTAGCAGGTAAAGTTGGTTCAAATATTGCTTCTGAAATTGGAACTATGCGTGTTACCGAACAAATTGATGCTTTGGAAGTTATGGGTATAAATTCGGCAAACTATTTAATATCACCTAAAATTATTGCTGCTATTTTTATAAATCCGTTTTTAACATTGATAAGTATTTTTGTAGGAGTTTCGGGTGGATATATTTCGGGGGTATTATCTGGAGCTGTTACAAGTCAAAATTATATTTATGGTATTCAGTATGCATTTGAACCATATTATATTACATACACATTAATAAAAACATTATTCTTTGCTTTTATTATCACTTCCGTTTCGTCATATCAGGGTTTTTATTGTTCAGGTGGTGCTTTGGAAGTTGGAAAATCGAGCACTAAGGCAGTTGTTTACAGTAGTTTACTTATATTATTGTTTAATGTTATATTAACTCAACTATTACTAACTCATGATTGAAGTAAAAAATATCAGCAAGCAATTTGAAGATGGATATAAAGTTTTAAACAATATAAATATTGTTTTCGAAACTGGAAAAACAAATCTTGTTATTGGTCAAAGCGGTTCTGGAAAAACTGTTTTACTTAAATTGATAGTTGGATTGCATGAAGTTGACGAAGGAAGTATAAATTTTGATGGACGCAATTTCTCGGTAATGAATTTTAAAGAGCGAAAATTAGTTCGACAGGAATTTGGAATGTTATTTCAGGGAGGTGCATTATTTGATTCGTTATCTGTAATTGAGAATGTTATGTTTCCCTTAAATTTATTTTCTAAACTTTCGCTTTCCGAAAAACTTGAACGAGCAAATTTTTGTTTAAAACGAGTTGATTTAATAAATAAAAATCATTTATACCCCTCTGAAATAAGTGGAGGTATGAAAAAAAGAGTCGCAATAGCCCGTGCAATTGCATTAAATCCAAAATATTTATTTTGCGATGAACCAAATTCAGGTTTAGACCCTGTAACCTCAATATTAATTGACAATCTTATTAAAGAAATTACCGAAGAATATAAAATTACAACAATAGTTAACACTCACGATATGAACTCGGTAATGGAAATTGGCGATAAAGTTATATATATATATAAAGGTCAAAAATGGTGGGAAGGTAATAAAACACAAATTTTAAATACTGATAACAAAGAGCTTAACGATTTTGTTTTTGCATCGGAGTTAACAAAAATTATTAAATCGAAAATTAATTAGTGTTTGTGTATTGATTTGTTACCAGGTATAAAATTCCAATAACATCTGTTTCTTCCGTGTATGTCTTTATCGTACCTTTATTTTAACTCCAAAAATTAAATAATTTTTCGTAACTACTCTTATGTTTGTTTTTTAAAAAAATTGGTAACTATTCTTATGCGTAAAAATTGTCACGCAAAGTCGCAAAGCTCGCAATTAACCCCGTTAGATAATTGCTCTTTAATATAGTTCACTCTTTTATTTAACTATCTCACGGGGTGAACCCCGTTATATAATTCCTATAGAAATGTGGTATGAAAATAAAAATTGGTATCCAACGGGGTTAATATAGAAAATTATAATAAGTAAAAAGAAAAAATGACTATGAGATTTTATGGTTTGAATAGTAAACACGCTGTAAGCACGCAATGAAAAAAATCATTAATGATTTTTTTTAACTTTGCGGGCTTAAAACTTTGCGGGCATTGCGAGCTTTGCGTGACATAATATTTGAGAGAAGAACTTGTATGTTAAATAAAAAATCAAATTAACTTTGACTCTGATTAGTTACAAAAATTGATATTATATTCAAGGTGTTCGTGAAATCGCGGAGTTTACACTGAGCTTTGCGAATGTGCTAAATTCACAAAGAAAACAACCTTTGGTGGTTTTAATCCCGCAGGTGCGCATTAGCGTCAAGCTAAGCTATTAATAATTCACTATATTTGAAAAAAAAGTTCCCCCAGTTTTTTTTACCTTGTTAGTTTTTCTCAATAGTTACATTTAAAATTCTACATTGGATATTCAATATTTTACATTTATTCCGTTTGATAAGATTAATAAAACAGGAACAACTACTAAAATTAAACTATCTAACGGTGTGAATTATTTGTCTTTTGCTTTTAAAATGTAGAATATAGAATTTTCAACCGCAAAATGTAGAATGAAAAATACCACCTGTTTACTTGTACATATTAAGATATTACTCATGCTACTAAACTCAAAACGGTTAATATTGTAACTTTAATTTAAACTCCCCCTCTCCTACTTTTGAGTTTTTTTTAACGATGAAAATATCAACACTATACCCAATAAAATAATTGGAATACTTAACCATTGCCCCATATTTAATGGTAAAGTTTTTTCGAAATCAACCTGTACATCTTTATAAAATTCAATAATCAAACGGAAACCGAAAACCAAAACCATAAATAACCCTGTCATAAAAAATGGTTTACTTCCTGCCGATTTCTTAAAATAAAGCCAAATTAACAATACGCAAACAGAAAGGTAAGCAAGTGCTTCATATACCTGTGCGGGATGTCGGGGAATATTACCATGAAGATTATAATATTGTTGTAAATTTTCTGAAAGATTTGCATATATTTCCTGATTTACAGGAACTTGTTTAAATATGAATGCCCATGATACGGTTGTTGGCGAACCAATAATTTCGGAATTCATTAAGTTTCCCGTACGAATAAATAAACCCGAAAGTGCAACTACAATTACAATTCTGTCAACAATCCACGAGTATGCTAATTTTTCTTTTCGGGCAAAAAACCAAAGCGATAACAATATGCCAATAGCTGCCCCATGGCTTGCTAATCCGCCTTGTCGTAAATTTAATATTTGAAACGGGTGAGCAAAATAATATTCGGGTTCGTAAAAAAAACAATGTCCCAAGCGTGCACCAACAACAACACCAATTAACATGTAAATTGTTAAATGGTCAAGAACTTTTGCAGGAATATTTTCTAATTTGAATATTTTCTGAAAAATTAAATAACCAAAAAAGAAGGCACTTGCAAATAACAAACCATACCAGCGAACTGCAAACCCTGCAATATTAAGCATTTCGGGATTTGGATCCCATGTTATATATAATTGGAGCATTTTTTATAATTTAAAAATCAAAGATAATTGATTTTTATAATTATACAGACACAATGTTAGACTTATACTCATCGAACCTAAGATTACAAAAAAAATGCAAAAAATAGAAATGGAGAATCGGGGAAACAGAGACAGATTCACCCTTTCGCCCATCCGATAGCTATCGGATCTCCGGTTCTTCTTAAATATTTTGCAAACTCAAACAACGTTTGTATAATAGCTGATAACTTATTTAAACTTTATATTTATTGATACATGAACAAAATATTTCGTTACGATGCTGAAATTTTTATAACAAGTGCAGAAACTTTTTCCTGAGCTTTTTTAAAAAATGTATGCCTTTGTTTTTCTCCTACACCACTTATCAATGTTGATTTACGAATTAGGTTTTTAAGCCACTTTTCTGTTTCGCAACAAAATACAGAATTAGTAGTTGAAATTGAATTAAATGTGTTATGAGTGAGGTATATTATATTTGTATTACCGGCTGTAACAAAAATGTGGTTATTCATTAAAACAAACTCGCTTTGATACATAGTGAAGTTGCCTTCGTTTTCGGCCCATTTTGCTTCTTCACGGAATTTTGAGCTTTTTTCCGCTTGTTTTTCAACAATAGCGAGCATTTCGGAAAGTTTTTTGCAAATGATTATCGCATCTTCCTTTGAAGCAAACATACCCGAATCCCATGCAAATTCAATAAGATTTAGATTACTTGCTATTATATCCTGATGCCATATTTCTGTTGATGGTATCTGTGTATATGTTTCTGAAATTTTTTTGCACATTTCAACTATATCATGTTTTATTTCGGATACAGAGAATTTTTTCCCTTCCATAGAAGGAAGATTTAATACAGCTCTTTGCCAAAAAAACATTTTAAATGCAGAAAATTCAGGCGACAGAAACTGAATGAACAAGGGCATATCTGCAGCTACATACACAATATGCTTTGGATGGGAATCTTTAATTTTCAGAAGATCGGCTAAAATATTTTTAATATAATTATCAATCCCATTTTCATCACTAAACATTTTTTGAAAACGAAAAGTTGCAGTTGAGTCGTCGGCTAAAGCATGGAAATCGGATGATATTCTGTAATGTCTGCATAATTTTACCATTTCGTCCATACTTAAAACCGATTCCCCTCTCATTCTACGGTAAGCCCCATCCTGACTTATTTCAAGAACTTCTGCAATATCATTTGAAATCGAAATATTTTTTGGAACAGAAAGTTTTAAATTTTCGAAAAATTTTACCTGAATAGGATTTTTTAATGAGAAATCTTCCATTTTATTTTATTTGAATATCATTATTTCAGACAAATTCTTTTGCAAGATATAATAATTTAATAATATGATTTGCAAATATTGCAAAAATTGTTGTTGCAAATATAATAATCGCTTCTGGTTTATCGAAATTCAAGAAAATAAAGTGATTGCTTATCATAAATCCGTTTTTATTGCCAGCTATTCTTGCTCAACTTTGCTTTGTCAAACAGAAAAAATTATTAACTAAAAAATCAATTAAAATGAGAACAACAAATCAAAAAATCAGAACAATGATGCTTTTAATTGCAATTCTTGGAGCATCAGTGTGCGTTAATGCACAAAACCAAACAAAACCTGTTGCAGCAGTACTAGGTATTGACAGCAAAGGCGTAATTCAAGATGGAGAATCAATAAGTTATATGGTTCGGCTCGAAATGGAAAAAGCAAATGTTTATAATGTTATGGATAAATATGATGTTGCCGAAGGAGTAAAGAAAAATAACATTGATTTAACAACCTGTTTTGGAAAATCATGTGTTGTTGCTTCAGGAAAATTATTGGGAGTTGATAAAGTTATTACTGGAAGTGTTGAACGTTTTGGAGAAAAAATTATAATCTCTTTAAAAGTAATTGATGTTAAAACCGAAGCAGTAGAAAAACAGGATGCAACAGAATATTTGAATCTTCAACCTGAGTTACAAAAAATGATTATGATTTCTGTACAAAAAATGTTAGGATTAACAACAGACCAGAATTTAGTAAACCTTCTTATTAATTACGAGATGCCTGTTGCCAGTCCTAAAACTCAACTAAATTTGAATGGACCAAGGATGGGTGGCTCAATGATGTTTGGTGATGCAGCAAAAATTTTAACCGGGCAAGAAAGTAAAGGTGGCTATAATATGTTTCCAGTAATGTTTGATTTCGGTTGGCAACAAGAATGGCAATATTTAAGTGCCGGTAATTTTCAGGCATTAGTAGAACTTATTCCGATGATTAGCGGAATGGAGTCAGGAAAATTTATTCCTTCAGTTACTTTTTTGAATGGATTCAGAATGGGAAAAGGTGGATGGGAATTTGCTTTTGGACCTTCTTTTAGAATAGTTAAAAAAATTGATGGTTTCTATGATACATATAATTTAATGGGAAATGGAGAAAATGAATGGTACATAACAAATGAGTGGAATGTTACTGATACAACCGGAGGTTATTTACATGCTTTAACAAATCCTTACCCTATTACAAAACGAATAGATAGTCGTGGTACAGCATATTTATCTACCAGTTTAATATTTGCAATTGGAAGAACTTTTAAGTCGGGTTACCTTAATATTCCGGTAAACTTTTTTGTGTCTCCGCGTAAAGAAGGAACAACTTTTGGTTTTTCTTTCGGCTTTAATATTCAGAAGAAAAAACATATTGAATAATGGCTACTATAGCAATGCTGTTCAGTTTGTACATGTTACTTTGGGTGCCAATGTTCGTACAAACTACAGAGCCTGACGGAAGCGTCAGGTCTGGCAGCATAAAAAAACAAATTGCACTCAATAATGTTGAACAAAAAGATTCAATACTTCTGTCAAGACTTGTAAATACTCGAATAATTCTAACTGATGGAAGCATAAAAAAGAACTGCAAAGTGAAAGAGATACATGAGTACTGGCTCGTTTATGAAAAAGATGGAAGTTTGCACGACCAGTTAATTGAAAAAATAAAAAGAATAGAAATTGGTGACGGAACAAAACAAGCAGTTTTTTTTGATGAGAAAAATCAACCAGTAATTGTAATAATAAATTAATTTTTTAAACCATGAAACATTCCCGACTAAAAAAGACACCCAAGGGAATGATTATATTAGCGGTTAAGTTTAAGTGATGAGATTGAAAAAAGATTGAGAAAACAATATTGAGAAGAAAGATTGAAAGGATTGAAAAAACAAGATTGAATAGATTGAGAAGACAAGATTGAAGAACGTCTTCATCAATCCTATCAATCTTCTTCAATCTACATCAATCTGAAAATATAATAAATTGAGTATCAATAAATTAAAAAATATAAACAGATGAAAAAGAATTTGCTTTTAATTAGTGTAATTTGTTTTTTTAACCACACAATGTTACAAGCTCAAATTAGTGGTGAAAAACTTATTCTTGGAGTTTCATCATCACTTAATGTAGTAAATACAGGTTCGAACATTATGTCGTTAGGATTGTCTTCTACAAATTATAAAAGTAACGCGAGTGGGTACACTGAACCTGACCCCGAAACATCATACAGCTTTAATTTATTACCTAAAGTTGGTTATATGTTAACAAAAAACATAGCATTGGGAATTAATGCAAATATTGCAACATATAGTTATAAAAGAAGTTATTTAGGTCAGAAATATAATTATAAAAGTTCGTTAATTAATGCGGGACCATTTGCAAAATTTTATTTTGATTCAAATAAAGTGTTTCCTTATCTTGAGGCAGGCGGTTCTTATGGTTTATTTAAGGAAAAATCAACAAGTACACCCGAATACAAGAACGGGATTTTTAAAATTGGAGGTGAACTGGGAATGGCAATTTCACTTGGCGAAAAAGCTACATTTGATACACTGTTTGGTTATAATTCTATAACTGTAAAAGATAAAGAAAACAACCCCAACAACGAAAGAGTCGTTATAGAAACATTTGAAGTAAAATTAGGTTTTACAATATTTTTATAAGTAGAAACAGTAAACAGCTTTTTATTTGTTTGTGATTTAAACAATTATTGTTTGAAAACAGTTTTATTTATTAAAACAATGTGTAAAATGTATAAAAAAAAGTATTTAAATTTTAAGCTCAAAAGCCGTAAAGGGTTTGATGTAATAATGATTGAAGTGATTGTTATTTTTTCAATAACAATTGTCTTTAGTTCATGCACTATGGAAAAACGGATTTACATGCCCGGTTATCATATTTCGATGAAAAGTTCGAAACAAAACCGAGAAAAGCAAGAATTAACAAAAAATGAAAGTAAGATTGAACAAAGTGAAAAAGTGATAACTGAAAAAACTAACTTTGAATCAAACACAATTGAAAACAATGAACCGATTGTCGAAAACCTTTCTGCATCAGCAGATAATGAGCAAATTATTGTACCGAAAAAAGAAAAAATAAATTTACTTTCTAATTATAAAAAAAATATTAATTTTAAGTCAAATATAATTATATTTGCTAAATTTGCAAGTGAAAAAATTTCATATAGTTTTTATAACTTGAATTCAGCAGATTATTAAACTTTAAAAATCGAAAATAATGAAAAAGAAAAACAGAATTTTGATTTACTCATTAGTTGTAATGGGAGTGTTATTAATGCTTACAAACAGTTGCAAGAAGAAGGATGACGACAGTCCAACTCCTACCGGAGATGTTCCAGTACTATCATCTATAGCAATAATTAATATTACACAAGCTACTGCTTATTGCAGAAGTAATATTACTTCTGACGGTGGCTCAACAGTAACGGTAAGAGGATTATGCTGGAGTACAAATCAAACCCCAACTTTATCAGATAATTTTATTGATGATGGAACCGGTACCGGGATTTTTTCAATAACTATTTCTGGCTTATCAGCAAGCACTACATATTATGTGCGAGCTTATGCAACCAACAGTATAGGAACAGGATATGGAAGTGTTATTTCATTTATAACTGCATCAGGTCCTGTACCTGTTCTAACAACAAATAAGATTAGTGATATTACAACAAACTCAGCAACCTGTGGAGGTAATATTTCAAGTGACGGAGGAAACACTGTAATATCTAGAGGAGTTTGTTGGAATACAAATACATTACCTACTATATCTGACAATAAAACTACAGACAGTTCAGGAATAGGTAGTTTTCCAAGCAATATAACTGGATTATCGGTAAATACAATTTATTATGTAAGAGCTTATGCTGCAAATTCTGCAGGAATAAGTTATGGTAATGAATTTATTTTTAAAACATACACAGGAACTGTAACTGATATTGACAGTAATGTTTATAATACTATAACCATAGGCACCCAAGTATGGATGGTTGAAAATTTAAAAACCACAAAATATCGCGATGGCACAGACATTCCAAATGTAACCGTTGACACGGTATGGAATATCCTTACAACAGGAGCATATTGCGATTACAACAATACTCCTTCTAATTCTGTTACATACGGAAGGCTTTATAATTGGTATGCTGCTACCGATGCACATAATATTTGCCCTACTGGCTGGCATATACCTACCGATGCCGAATGGACAACTCTAACAACCTATTTGGGTGGCGAAAATGTCGCTGGTGGCAAACTATCAACTGATTGGAATATTATTGGAACCAACGAAAGTGGTTTTACAGCCCTTCCCGGTGGTCATCGTAGCATCAACGGCTCGTTCTATGATAAAGGTTATGATGCTTATTGGTGGAGTTCTACAGAGGAAGGTACAGGCGATGCATGGTACCGGCTCGTGCATTACTATAACAGCCATGCAGGCAGGAACAATAACGGTAAACCGACTGGTTTTTCTGTGCGATGTGTTAGGAATTAATAGACTATTTAGTGTCTGTCCATAAAGTCAAAGATTTTCAAAAATGAAAGCCCAAAACCTCAAGACCCAAGTCTCAAATCCCAAGCCCCAAACTTGGAATTTGGGATTTGGAATTTGGAGCTTTATACTATTATTACGATATTATAGACAAGCACTAATTAGTGTCTGTCTGTAATATCTTGCTTGATTCAGAACTTAGCGAAGCGATCTCACAGCTTGCTCCGCTTTTACGGAGAACACCTTAAAAAACAATATAAATGTGAGTTATGTTCGAGTTCAAGGCTTGCGATTTTTGAAAATCTCACTGCCTTCGTTCCGATGTTTCGGAACGATTTGCATCTGATATCGGATCTATTTTCGAGCAAATGATATGCAAAATATTATTTTTACATAAAAATATATAACAAAAAATCATGAATATAAAATTTGAATATAATGTATGAATAAGTCACACATATAAAGGAGTTATGCATCATGCTTAAAAATATAAACAGACAATGATTGACAATAATAAAATAATTATTTATGGTGGGACAGGTCACTATGGAAACAAAGTGGTTAAAAAATTAGTTGACAAAGGTTCATTAGTAAAAGTTGTGAGCAGAAACTATGAAAAAGCCAGAAGAAAATTTGGCGATAATATAGAGATAATTGAAGGAGATGTCTTAAACAGGGATTTTATTGTAGAATCACTCAAAGATGTAAAAGCAATTGTTATTTGTTTGTCGGCTGGTAATCGCAAGCAGATAAGACAAATGAAACAAATTGAACAAGACGCAGTTCTTACAATTTTTGAAGAAGCTAAAAAGGCAGGAATTAAAAGATTAGTTTACATGTCGGGGTACGAAATTAAAAAACAACTTTTACTTGACTTAAATGTACTTGAATTTGGTGAAATAAAATTAGAAATAGAATCAAAAATATTTCAATCAGATTTTAATTGGACAATATTGGGGAATGCACCATCATCTGAAATTTTCTTTACATTTGTTAGAAACGGGAAGATGGTTGTACCAGGTGGTGGACTAAAAGCAATTCCAAGCATTTCACCAGAAGACGTAGGAGAAATAACTGCACAAACAGTATTACGAGATGACTTAAATGGAAAGAGAATAAAATTAACCGGACCGAATGCTTTTACATTTCCTCAAGTAGCGAAATTATTTTCAGAATTGACTGGTAAAAAAGTAAAACATATTAAAATACCGCTTTTTGTTTTTAACATGGTATCGTTAATCATTTTACCTTTTAATCCATTTGTAAGATTTTTATATAAAAGTCTGAAATTGCTGAATAACTTTCCTTCAGATATGGCAGAGAATGTGCCGGAAGACCATAAATTATTGAGAAAATTATTTGATTATGAACCTGTGAGTTTGGATATGGAAATTAGACGAAGGATTAAAGAAAATAAATTATAATAAACCGAGAAAAAAACGAACGCATAACACAATCTACGAAAACAACAAGCAGAACATTACTAAATGACACATTTAACAAATTATATAATATAATCAATTTTAAAGCTTAAATTCTCTGAAAATAATTTTATACTCTCATTTAATCGTTTTACATTTGATCATAATTTTTTAATAAAAAAGATTTTTTAACAAATCAACGTTATAAATTATACTAAAAACTGACGAGGCTACTACAATAATTATTATCTTTGCAGAAACAATTAATATTATTTTATAAATCTTTAAATACTTAACAAAATGAAAATTTTAATTTTTGTAATCGGATTAAGTGTATTAATTAATTTTAATTTAAATGCACAACAATTACCAAATGGTAATTTTGAGAACTGGTCGCAACAAACATTTAATGAGCCAGATACTTTTCTTTCGTCAAATATTATGTGGGGTGTTAATAATATTACAAAAGTGACTGATTCGTATCACGCTTCCTTTGCTGCAAAATTAGAAACTGTTCTTTCTAACAATGACACTATTCCGGGAATGCTCCTTATTGGAACTCCCGGTAATCAAACTATTAATGGCGGTTTACCATATACAGGAACACCCGATTCTATTTCGGGTTATGTTAAATATGACATTCAACCAAATGATACAGCGTTTTTTATAGTAGCATTTAAAAAGAACGGAACTTTTATTGGACAACCAGTAGTAACTACTTTTATCGGCACACAATTATCTTACGTACGATTTGTTATTCCAACAGGTCTTCTCTCGTCAAACCCACCTGATTCAATGGTAGCAATAATTACTTGCTCAAGTATGGATCCGCCACAATTTGCCGGAAGTACACTAACAATTGACAGTATTAGTTTAACCAATACTTCAGAGCCATTCCCCAACGGCGATTTTGAAAACTGGACTACAATTAGTACAGGCGAAGACCCAAGTAATTGGGGAACTTATGCAAATCAATTTCCATATTATAACTTGCCAGTTTTGGTTACAAAAACAGTTGACGCAAATTCGGGAAATTTTGCAGTTAAATTGATAAGCGACACAGGTACAGTTCCGCCACCTTTTGGTACAGGAGTGCCAGGCGATACACTTTTAGGTACTCTTCAATTAAATTTAATAAATGGATTTTCGTCAACAAAATATCCTTTTGCATACAAGCCCGATTCGTTAGTTGGATATACTAAAGGAACAGTTGCTCCGGATACCAATAATTTTAATTTTATTATGGTTCAGCTTTCAAATAACGGTACAACAATTGGACAAGCATTTTATTTTACTCAAAATTCTTCAAATACTTATAGCCGGTTTGCTACTAATTTTTCTTACACTTCGGGTTTAATTCCCGACTCTATGCAGTTTATCATTTTTGCAGGCAATCCTGGCGACCCAATTCCCGGGAATGTGTTTTATGTTGATGACTTGTCATTTATTTATAATCCTTTAAGCATTAATGACATTTCTGAAAAAACAACATTCAAAATTTATCCAAATCCTGTTAAAGATAATCTGAATATATTTACATACAGCAATGAAGAAACTTTTATAAATATTTACAATACAGTCGGTGATTTAATTTTGGAAACTCAAATAAACATGGACATAACAACAGTTACTGTTTCTGATTTGTCGGCAGGGATGTTTTTTTATCAGATTTTAAATAAAAATGGTTACATTTTAGACGCGGGTAAATTTATAAAAGAGTAAATAGTGTCTGTCCATAATGTCCGATTTTTTCGTTATTCTCGTTTTTAAATCCGATAGATATCAGATCTGTCATTCCGCTTAGGCGGTCCTGATATTTAAAAACTTCATCCCGCCTGAGCGCTTTGGCGTCAAGTTAAGAATTGAATTTATGGGCTAAAGCCCGCATCAAATGTGGCATTCAAACCCCCGACATAAATGTCGGGGTTATTGATTATAATTGAATAGAATTATTAGCCC
>MENF01000140.1 GCA_001769035.1 Bacteroidetes bacterium GWA2_32_17 | reverse complement strand
CTCATTGTAAATTGAACATTTGGCATTGTTCGTTTTTTAATCTTAATCTTCTTTCATTGGCTGCTGAGCAGTTACAAATGTTTACATTGATAAAGTAATCAGTTTAAAAAAAGTAATTGGTAATCAGTTAGAAGCCACCGATTACTGAATACTGATTACAAAATATACAATCCGATAGCTATCGGATTTATCACGTTTTTAGTATAATAATATAAATTTACTAGTTTTCTCGACATTATGTACAAACACTACATTATAGTTATTTTTGAAATTTTATACATTATTTGTTTGTTGTATTAAATTATTTATTTTCCACATTGCTTTTGGTTGTGCTTCCTGTTCTTTTCCACCATGTCCTTGATTAAAATGACAATTTTCGGGCTCGTTAGTGCAAAGAATTAACATATTACAAGTTGAATCATTTAATTCTTTTTCGAATACACATAAGGTGATGAGCATGCCATGCTCCCACCTCCTTGGTCTGTGCCCCACAGACCATATTGTTACTCCTTATTAACCTTAACCGTTGCAACAGTCCGCCCAGTTTCGGCTTTTAATAAATACAAACCAGCAGGCAATTTCTCGGTATTAAAAGTATATTCACTTTCCTGTGTTTTTACTTGCATAACAATTCTCCCAAAAATATCAATAATACTTAATGTTGTTTGCTCGTATGGCACATTGTTATATTTTACATTAAGTTCATTTGTGCAAGGATTAGGGTAAATTGTTACATCTTCTTTATTTACACTTTGTTCTTTTACGCCCAACCAGTTCTCGCAATAAAGAGAATCAGTACTTACACATACATCTTCTAAATAGTAATATGCAAAAACAGAATTTGTCCCAAAACTTATTGTATCTGTTAAACTATCATTAAAAAAATTACCAATAATAATATAAGAATAAGCCGAATCGGCAATAAACGAACCGCTTATTTTTGTCCATTTAGCAGTATCTGTAATAATAGAATCTGTATAAAAATGTGCAGTATTATTTATTGGTGCAGGGTTACTGAATGAATAAGGAACTGTTGAAAATTTAACTCCCATTTTATTTGTTGCAATTGTTGCTTGATGTTGACCTCCAGAGTTAATATAAAACGAAATAAAATACTTTTGTCCGACTACAAGAGGTGATAATAATTGTGCTCCTATTAATTCCCTGGTATTTTGAAATTGAGAATGAAATGGGCAAAATCCTGTATAAGCATCTCCTGATTGAGGGTATTGAAACCCAGGATAACTGTTTGGAGGAGAAATGTTAGCATTGGTTGAACAAGTATTAAAATAATCAGGAGACTCACTGTATGAATCCCATAACAAATAACTTGATATTTCACTAAAACCAACAGGACAAATTGTATATTGCTCAAAACCTGGATTGGGAACTAAATTTTGCCCAATGCAATTTAAGGCAATTATTTGTATAAATATGTAAAGTATTTTTTTCATCTAAAAAAATAAAAAAGGAAGTCTACCTAAATAGACTCCCAAATTTACAAAATTTATTTAATAATTACAATTTTAATATTATAATTATCAATAGAAGTAGAAATATTTACAAAGTAAGTACTTGCAGGCAAAAATGACAGGTTGGTATTAGTTTCGAATGTTTCATTCTCGAAACTTTTAATATAAACTGTGCGTCCTGTTATATCACTTACCGTAATTGTTTTAATTGTTTCATTTTTGACTGATACAAAATTAAAATTACCATTTGAGGGGTTAGGATACGCAATTACATTAGAATTTACCGCCTTACTTAACGAATCTTTAAAAAATTCTAGCGATTTATAATCTGCCCCGCCATTATCCTGAAATCTTGCTATAAATGCATCGTACCCAATAGATGGTGGTAATGTTTGCCCTAATATTCCTGTTAATACTAAATTATTACTATTGTATGTACCACCTAAATAATATACACTATTTAAAGCATCGTAACAAAGTGTAAAAATTGTCTGAACCACTGATTATTTATGATTTGTGTGATTATTATGATTAAAGAATTGTTAAATCTGAAGTTATTTTTTACTCTTTTACTACTCTTTGTTGTAATATTATTCCCCCTGTTTCTACCTTAACCAAATACAACCCTTTTGCCAACTTTCCGGTATTAAAAATATATTCGTTTGCTTGCGTTTTTGCCTGCATAACAATTTTACCAAAAATATTAATAATACTTATTGTAATTTGCTCATTTGGTATATTGTTATACTTTACATTAAGTTCATTTGTGCAAGGGTTTGGGTAAATTGTTATTTCTTCTTTATTTACATTTTGTTCTTTTACCCCCAACCAATTCTCGCAATAAAGTGAATCGGTACTTACGCATACATCATCTATAAAATAATATGCAAAATGATTTAAAGTTGAAAAATTTAATGTGTCTGTTAAACTATCATTAAAAAAATTGCCAATTATAATATTTGAATATGCCGAATCAGCTATAAAAGAACCAGATATTTTTGTCCATTTAGTAGTATCTGTAATAATTGTATCATTATAAAAGGTTGATATGTTATTTATGTTCGCAGGGTAACTTTCTGAATATGTAGTCGTTGAAAATTTTACCCCTATTTTATTTGTTGCTATTGAAGCTTCATTTTGCCCCCCACGATTCACATAAAACGAAACAAAATACTTTTGCCCTACAATAATAGTTGTTAATAATGGGGCACCTATAAATTCTCTAGCATTTTGTGCATTAGATAAATAAATATAAAATCCTGCGTATGCACTTCCAGTGTGAGGATATTGAAAACCGAAATAACAATTAGGAGGAGTTATATTTGGGTTGGTAGAACATATATTATAATAATCTGGTGTTCCACCATAGCTATTCCAAAACTGACAATACGATAATTGCGTCCAATTATAAGGGCAAAGTGTATAACTTTCGAAACTTGGGTTATGAACCAAATTTTGAGTAAAACAGTTTAACGAAAGAATGGAGAAAAAAAAAGAAAAATATTTTTTCATTTCACTTATAAATAAAGGAAGCCTGACTTAAATCAGGCTTCCAAAGTTATAAAATTTATTTTACTATCACAAGTTTTTCAATATATTTATTATTTAATGTTGATACCGTTACAAAATAGTTTCCCTGTTGCAAAAATGATAAGTTTATTTCAACTTCATCATTACTAACTTCGTCTATTTTGCTATATATCTGCCTCCCTAATAAATCGGATATTGATATTCCAGTAATTTGCTCATTTTTAATCGAGGCAATTTTAATGTTACCGTTTGAAGGATTCGGATAAACAATAATGCTAGAGTTTTCTGCCTTACTTAATGAATCTTTAAAAAATTGCAACGATTTATAATCTGCTCCACCATTGTCCTGAAATCTTGCAATAAAAGCATCGTACCCAACAGAAGGGGGCAATGTTTGTCCTAATATTCCTGTTAATACTAAATTATTACTATTGTAGGTTCCACCTAAATAATATACACTATTTAAAGCATCGTAACAAAGTATGTTAATTGTCTGAACCACTGATTATTTATGATTTGTGTGATTATTATGATTAAAGAATTGTTAAATCTGAAGTTATTTTTTACTCTTTTACTACTCTTTGTTGTAATATTATTCCCCCTGTTTCTACCTTAACCAAATACAACCCTTTTGCCAATTTTCCTGTATTAAAAGTATATTCGCTTTCTTGTGTTTTTGCCTGCATTACAACTTTACCAAAAATATTAATAATACTTATTGTAATTTGCTCATTTGGCACATTGTTATATTTTACATTAAGCTCATTTTTGCACGGGTTTGGGTAAATTGTTATTTCTTCTTTATTTACATTTTGTTCTTTTACGCCCAACCAATTCTCGCAATAAAGCGAGTCTATGCTAACGCATACATCTTCAATATAATAATAAGCATAATTATTATTTGTTGTTGCTAAATTTAAAGTATCTGTATTGGCATCATCAAAAAAGTTTCCAATCATAATATAAGAATAAGCCGAATCGGCAATAAACGAACCGCTTATTTTTGTCCATTTAGCAGTATCTGTAATAATAGAATCTGTATAAAAATGTGCAGCATTATTAATTGGAGCCGAATTAGTAAAAGAATATTGAATAGTAGAAAATTTAACCCCCATTTTATTTATTCCTATTGTTATACCTCGAAAAACATTACCACTTAAATTCACATAAAAAGAAATATAATACTTTTGACCTATTATAAATAAAGTTGTTAATTGTGCACCAACAAATTCTCTATAATTTTGCCATTGAATGTGAAATGGACATATGCCTATGTATGCATTTCCAGAGTGAGAATATTGAAACCCATAATAGTTGTTAGGAGTTGTAAAATCTGAAGAAGTAGAACAAGGATTAAAATAATCAGAAGATAATCCATATGAACTCCAAGACAAACAACCAGATATATCACTTGGACCAGTTGGACAATATATAAACTGTTCAAAACTTGGATTTGGCACTAAATTTTGTGTAAAACAATTTAATGAAGAAATTAGAAAAAATAAATAAAATATTTTTTTCATAATAAAAATAAAAAAAGGAGGTCTAAAAATATAGACCTCCCAAATTTAAGCCATTATTTAACAACAACAATCTTTTTATTGTAAATATTATTTGTAGTTGAAATAGATATAAAATAAGTACTTGCTGGTAAAAATATTAAATCAGTAATTGTTTCGAATATTTCGTTTTCGAAATTCTTTTTAAATACCACTCTGCCAGTTAAATCGCTTAGTGTAATTTGTTTTATAGCCTCGTTATTTTCTGTTGTTATAGTAATATAATTATTTGCAGGGTTAGGGTAAATTGTTATGTTTTCGCTTTTGTTTATTGTTTGTTCACTTATTCCTGTCCAGTTTTCGTTAAATAACGAATCGGTTGTTACACATACATCATCTATATAATAATATGCATAATTATTATTTGTTGTTGCTAAATTTAAAGTGTCTGTTAAACTATCGTTAAAAAAGTTGCCAATCATAATATAATTATATGCCGAATCGGCTATAAAAGAACCAGATATTTTTGTCCATTTAACTGTATCTGTAATAATAGAATCTGTATAAAAATGTGCAAAATTATTTATTGGTGCAGGGTTACTATATGAATAAGGAACTGTAGAAAATTTAACTCCAATTTTATTGGATGCTATTATTGTACCATTTTCGCCACTTAAATTTACATAAAATGATAAAAAATATTTTTGATTAATAACAAGCGGTAAAATTAATGATGAACCAACAAATTCCCTACCATTTTGTGTATAGTTTACAAAAGTTATTAAGCCTATAAATGCAGCACCAGAATGTGGATATTGAAAGCCAGGGAAACAGCTGGGTGGTGAGAAATTAGCATTAGTCGAACAAGTATTGTAATAATCAGGAGTTTCGTAGTATGAACTCCAAAATTGACAATATGATATTTGATACCAACTATTAGGGCATATATTATATTGTTCGAAGCTAGGGTTAGGAACTATGTTTTGCCCATATCCATTTAAATTAAAAATTACAAATAAAACAAATATTATTCTTTTCATTTTTTTAATTTAAAAGAAAGCCCATCATTGATTAAATGGGCTTTCAAATATACAAAAATTACTTAACTTTTACAAATTTAAGTTTGTAGATATTATTTGTTGTTACAATATTTACAAAATATGTGCCTACAGCTAATGTAGAAATATCCACTTTTATTTCGTTAGATGGTAAATAATTTGCATTATTAATAATTCTTCTGCCAGTTAAATCAGTAATTGAAAAACCTGATATATTTTCCTGATTTAGAGAAGATATGAATACGTTGTCATAAGCAGGATTAGGATACACAATTACATTTGAATTTGCATTTTTAGAAGTAGTATCATTGAAAAATGGAAGTCGCTTGAATTCAGCTAAACCATTATCTACAAATCTCCCGATAAAAGCGTCGTAACCTGCAAAAGAATTCATCCATTGTTGCCCGATACTCTGATTAAGCACTACTTGGTTATTAAAAGTACCTCCTAAATAATACACGCTATTTGTTGCATCGTAGGCAAGTGTATTGCCACGCGAAGTTCCTGTGGTATTAGCCATTGCCCCAGTAAGCCAACCTGAAGTTACAGAAAGGGAAGCGTTCGTTTTAAAAACAAAGTGATTAGTTGTTCCATATAGAGTAATAGGTTGGGAGAAAGAAAAACCATCTGTTATCATAAAACCAGTATAGTCGTACGACCCCGAAACAAAAACATTAGAGCCGTTAACTACAAGTTTAGTGGCTTCGTTATAAGTAGAAGTCTGGTCGGATAACCTTACATTATTAGGGTCTAATACAATTGTTGTGTTTGGAGTAGGATAATAAAAAATAATAGTTTTTTTTATTAGAGAAGTATAACTTGATTTTAAGTAACCACATAAATATAAGTAACCGTTACTACCGGCAAAATTGTCTGAACCATTGATTATTATATGATTTATGTGATTAATTTGATTAAGAATTTTAATCATAGCCATTCATATTAATCCTTTTGAAATCTGCGGTTCTGACATTTACTCCTTATTAATTTTTGCCTACCCGCACCCTTAATCCCTAAAGGGAGCTAACCCACAAATGCATTCTCCCTTTAGGGCAGGGGTAAATTACAAATACTCCCTTTAGCTCAAACAACAACCAAATATTTATTCCTTCATTACCTTTTGCAAAACCACCTTATTTGCAGTTTCTACTTTAACCAAATACAACCCTTTTGCCAATTTTCCTGTATTAAAAGTAAATTCATTTTCTTTTGTTTTTACTTGCATAACAATCCTCCCAAAAATATCAATAATAATTAATGTTGATTGCTCATTTAGCATATTGTAATATTTTACATTAAGTTCATTTATGCATGGGTTTGGGTATATTGTTATTTCTTCTTTATTTGTAATTTGTTCTTTTACATCTACCCAATTCTCACAATAAAGCGAATCAGTGCTTACACATACATCATCTATGTAATAATAAGCAGTATTGCCAGGTGATAACAAAATTGTATCTGTTAAACTATCAACAAAAAAATTACCAATTATAATATAAGAATAAGCCGAATCGGCAATAAACGAACCGCTTATTTTTGTCCATTTAGCAGTATCTGTAATAATAGAATCAGTGTAAAAATGTGCAAAATTATTTATTGGTGCAGGGTTAGAATAAGAATATTGAACAGTAGAAAATTTAATACCTATTTTATTTGATGCAATTGTTGCCTGATTTTGACCTCCAAGATTAACATAAAATGAAATAAAATATTTTTGATTAGTTACAAGTGATAATAATAAATTGGCTCCAATCATTTCTCTATAATTAGTATATGAACCAAAAGTAGAATAGCTTATAAAACCTACATAAGCATTTCCTGAATGAGGATATTGAAATCCATAAAAACAGTTAGGAGGAGAAATGTTATTTGAAGAGGAACAAGTATGTAAATAATCTGGAGTTTCTCTATTAGAATCCCAAAATATACAATTGGAAATTTGAAACCAATTTGTAGGGCAAATGGTGTATTGTTCAAAATTTGGGTTTGGCACTAAATTTTGTCCAGATACATTTAACGTAATAAATAACATCGACTCAAATAAAATCTTTTTCATATATAAGATATAATGGAAGCCTTCAAAAAGAAGGCTTCCAAATATACAAAATTCATTTAACAACTACAATTTTTAAATTGTAATTGTTATTTAATGTAGAAACATTTACAAAATAAGTACTTGCAGGCAAAAATGATAAATCGGTATTAGTTTCGAGTATTTCACTTTCAAAACTTTTAAAATAAACTGTGCGTCCTGTTATATCATTTACCGTAATTGTTTTAATTGTTTCATTTTTAACTGACACAATATTAAAATTACCGTTTGAAGGATTAGGATATACAATTACATTAGAATTTACTGCCTTACTTAACGAATCTTTAAAAAATTCTAGCGATTTATAATCTGCCCCGCCATTGTCTTGGAATCTTGCAATAAACCCGTCGTAACCGGCATAAGGAGTTATTGTTTGTCCTAATATTCCGGTAAATTGTAAAGTATCGTTAAAAGTACCACCCAAATAATAAACGCTGTTTAAAGCATCGTAACAAAGTGTATTTCCTTTTGATATTCCGGTAGTAGCACTTGCAACTCCCGATAACCTAACGTTACTATTGTTTGACCTGCCCACACCCTTA
>MENF01000139.1 GCA_001769035.1 Bacteroidetes bacterium GWA2_32_17 | reverse complement strand
CTCTGATATTGAATGGGAAATCATTGCTTGTTCCAGCAGCATCATTACCTGAAGCATGATTTAACTGGCTTGACCATTTCCAGCCGCCCTGACCATAAGTACTATTTGTTTGCAAAAGCAAGAGCATAAAACACGCCGTTATACATAATGTTATGGGGGTACTCACTCGCAGGATGCGAGGGAGTGAGGGGTGGATGCGAGCGGGTGCAAGGGGGGTGTTTTTCAACGTTTTTACCTGCACGTTACTACAATTTGAAATAAATTGTTTTTGGAAGTAAAATAGATTTTTCATATAAAATATATTTTAGAATAATTAATTTTCAACGAACAAAAAATAATTTTTTAGCAAACAAAACAATGCTTAAAAATTTAAAAAAATAAATTTGGCTTTCAAAATTTTTATACGATAAGGAAATAAAAAAGTTGCAAAAAATTATAAATATTTTTTATGTTATTAATTATTTAAGTGTTATGTTGCTGTAATTATTACACATACAAAACCATATTATACTAATTTAATAAAAAAGTATTACAAAATTATTTTATTTGTAAATATTTGTTTACTTTTGACTTAAATAAATCATTAACCAATTACATTTTGTTATGGGAAAAGGTGATAAAAAATCGCGCAGAGGAAAAATAATACTTGGCTCTTTTGGGGTCAGAAGACCTCGTAAAAAGAAAACAATAATAATTTCTAAAACCAAAAAGGAAGTAAAGCCGGAAGTTATTAATAAAAAATTAGTTGAAATTAAAGCTAATAAAGATGTTGAAATTGTTGCACAAGAGCATGTAAAAGAACATGTTGCAAAAATTATTGAATCAACACCAATAAAAAAAGATGTAAAACCAGAAGTTTTGCACGAAAAATTAATTGAAGTTAAAACTAAAACTGAAGTTGCTACACAAGAGCATGTAAAAGAACATGATGCAAAAACAAAAAAAGCAACAGCAATAAAAAAAGAGGTTGAAAAGCCAAAAGAAACTGTAAAAGCAAAGACCAAAAAATCAACAGGAACTTTGGCTAAACCAAAAACCAAAAAAGAGGAAGCTAAACCAAAAGCTACTTTAAAAAAAGCAACTACCAAAAAGGAGGTAACTAAACCAAAAGTAGTTCCAAAAGCAAAGCCGAAAGCTCAAGCCGAAACTAAGGCAAAGCCAAAAGCAAAAAAGACTAAATAGTGTCTGTCTATAATGTCCGATTTTTTCGTTATGCTCGTTTTGAAAACAGTCATTTACATAAGTAAACTCCTTGGTTTTCAAAACTTCGCATGCCTTAAACTCGAACATTATAGTTCAGACACTGAGTTTATAGACAGGCACTAAATAAAAAGGGCATTTTTCATTGCTTAGTTTACAATTTTTTTCTTACTTTATAAAATAATGAGCAAATTGTTAAATGATTAAATTGCTTCATTGTTAAACCTCTAAATTACTAAATGGTTAAATAACCATTTAGCAATATAACAACTTAGCGAAGCGATCTCACGAACACCTTAAAAAATTAAATAACAATGTGAGTAATTTAACATAAAAATTGTAAACTATAATCGACTTCGCTCATTATAAACTTTTCAGCAATTTTGAAAGGTGCCTAAATTTGTCCCAGTAAATTGCCATGACTTTTTTATTATAATTTTTTAGTAATGAATTTTCAGCAAGTTCAAATTAAAATTGATGCTTTTATAAAACATTACCGGATTGCTATTTTAGGAACATTGCTTGTACATGCTTTTTTTTTACTGATACTTGTTGTTTTAGAAATGGCAAAACCTACTGTATCTAATCAAAGCCCATTTTCAATTGAATTTGAAGCCGAAGAACTTCCAACAAATAATTTAATTCCCGAACAAAACAATGTTCAAAATAATGGCGATGAAAATATAGAAAACGTAAAAAATATTTCATCAAACGAAGCCGATAAAAATAAAAGCTTCGACGATTATTACAAAGAGATTGAAAATATAGTTAACAAAAGTAAACCTAAAGAAAATTTTGTTGCAAACGATTATAACGATAAACGCAATTTAGCAAAAGATTATAGCAAAGAAAATGAATTTGTTGCTCAAACAGAAAATGAGCAAAATAAACAAAGTGCAAATAAAAACAGTTCGGGCAAAAATACTTATGCCGGAAATGCAATTATAACTTATAATTTAGGCGGACGAAAAGCAGTAAAACTTCCTGTTCCTGCATATCAGTGCCTTGGAAGCGGAAATGTTGTTATTGAAGTAACGGTAAATAATTTGGGAGTTGTAAAATCGGCAACAATTATTTCGTCTAATACTTCATTAAATGAAAGTTGCCTTTCAGATGCGGCTTACAAATCGGCTTTAATTTCAAAATTTGCTATTGACTTAAAAGCTCAACCGCTTCAAAAAGGAACTATTAACTATAAATTTATTAGTCAATAATTAGTGTCTGTCCATAATGTCCGATTTCTGCGTTATTCTCGTATTAAAAAAAAAGTCATTTACATCAGTAAACTCCTGATTTTTTAATACTTCGAATGCCTTGAACTCGAACATTATGAATCAGACACTGACTTTATAGACAAGCACTAATTAGTGTCTGTTTATAAAGTCCGCTGACTGCGTTATGCTCGTTTTGAAAACAGTCATTTACATTCCGCCATTATTAGTGTCCTCACAAACAAAGCGTGCATATTATATGCTCAAAAAGAGATTGCAAATCGTTCCGAAGCATAGGAACGAAGGTAGTGAGATTTTCAAAACTGCGCAAACTTCAAACTTGAACATAATAAATCAGACTCTATGATTTAATAAACAAAAAAATTTGTTAATATTTATAAAATACTTAATTTTACACAAACCAAAACATTGTTTTTTATGAAAATTTTAAAAAGAATTTTTATCGTTATTGTAGTAATTATTGTTGCATTGCTAATTTTTGCAGCATTTTTACCTTCAAGCTATAAAGTTGTCCGTTCAACTGTTATTAATGCTCCTCCCGAAGCAATTAGTTCACAAATTACCGATTTTTGCAACTGGGATAAATGGTCGCCATGGATTCACGTTGATTCTACCGAAAAATACACTTACAATGATACCATTGGGAAAGGCGGGTATATGGAATGGACAGGTGAAATGATTGGTTCTGGTAATATGTCAATAACAGAAGTTACAACAGATTCGGTAAAATACAATTTAGTATTCAAAGAACCATGGGAGTCTGTTTCTAACGGAGCATTTTGTTTTTCGAAAACCGAAACAGGAACAACAGTTACATGGACAAATGAGGGAAATTTAAGTTGGCCAATATCGCGTTTAATGGGCTTTTTTATGAGTTTCGATAAAATGATGGGACCCGATTTTGAAAAAGGATTAGCAAAACTTAAAACTGTTGTTGAATCAACATCTAAATATACTTATTCCATTATAGAAAAAGAGATTCAAGCAATGATAATTGCAGTTGTTCACAACAAAGTTGCAATGGGCGAAATAGGTAATATTTTAGGAAAATCGTATAGCGAAATTCAGAAACTAATGAAAAAACAAGGTGCAAACATGACTGGTTCGCCAATGGCAATAACTCTGGCTTGGGATAGTATAAGTTGGGATTTTGAAGCAGCAATTCCAATTGATAAAGAAATTAAAGGAAATGCTCAGGTTCAGGTAAAACAATCGTATGCCGGAAAAGTAATATATTTAAGCTACACCGGACCTTATGAAGGAACATATAAGGCATACACCGAATTAGATTCATATATGAAAGAAAAAGGTCTTTTTCAAAATGGTGGACCGTGGGAAGTTTATTTAACCGACCCAAGTACAGAACCCGATACCAACAAATGGGTTACAGAAATATATTTTCCGGTGAAATAAGAAATCAGACATATTTTAGCACATTGTTACTAAGGCATTATTGTAATATTTCCTTTAAGTTTAACTTTTAAGCCATTATAGTTTTCAGCATTAAGGAAATAAACAAAGACATCTGTATTCATTTTTTTACCATGGAAATAACCGTTCCAACCAACAGTCGGGTCATTACTCTCAAAAACCTTTTCTCCCCAACGATTAAATATTTTAAATTCCATTGATTTTATACATTTTCCATAAACATAAAGCACATCATTTTCGCCGTCTTCGTTTGGACTAAATGCAGATGGTACCCAAATATTACCACATTCATTGTTAATAAAAATATTAACACATGCTGTATCGCTGCAACCATTAGTGTTGGTTCCAACTACACAATAAACGGTTGAACTATTTGGCGAAGTTATTGGATTACTGCATGTTGAACAAGATAATTCTTCCGTTGGGCTCCACGAATAAAAACTTGCACCATTCACTTCAAGCTGAACACTATCACCTAAAGTTATAGAGGTGTCGCAGTTTAGTGTTAAATTAGGTGTTGGATTTACTGTTACAATTGCAGTATCAGCACTAACACAAGCTCCGGTTGTACCAATAACGATGTAAGAAGTTGTTGAAGTTGGACTTACTGTTTGCTGGCTGTTTGTATTTAGTCCATTACTCCAAGTGTAAGACGAAGCACCGGTAGCTGTAAGTGTAGCCTGTTGACCTGAACATATCGTAGTATCATTTACTGAAATTAAAATAGTTGGACTCACTGTTACAATCGCAGTATCTGAATTAGAACAGTTTCCAATCGTACCAGTTACAATATATGATGTAGTTGAAGATGGCGAAACAGTTTGAGTGTTTCCAGAACTATAGCCGTTATCCCATAAGTAGGTATCGGCACCATTTGCAATTAGAGTAGTAGATTGACCAGCACATATTGTTTCGTCATTAACAATAACATTAATTGGCTCTGAAAGTACTAAAAATTCTGGGAATTTATTTATTTGACCTAATGAAACACCCATATTTATTGCTGTAGGGTTATAATTACAACCTAAACCTTGAATATCAGGATTATTAATTATACCGAGATATGAGCTAGTAATCCCATAAAAGTGATATATTTTCCCATCAGGTGCTAATTTTAACCCTTTTGAAAGGTATAAATTTCCACTTCCTACTGATGCTATAAAAATTGGAGGTATAGAAGGTGTTGTTATATTATATTGAAGGAGTTGTCCTGCTGAACTTGGTGAACAAACATAATATCTTGTTAAATACAAAATTTGACCAGAAAGGGACCATTCAACATCTAATATTCCACAATAAGTTGGATTAGTTCCTGTTATACCGGGAATACTATAAGCATTTGAAATAATGCCATTAGCATTATCAAAATCCATTATAGTACTTGGGCCATTTTCATATAAATTAGCAATTGCTATTTTTTGAGAAACTTTTGAATACCTGATTTGCGAACAAACACCAACATTTAACCCAATATTTATAGTATTGAATAACGAGATGCCTGAATTGTCTATTTTAAAGATTTTTACATTTGTGGAATTAATTTGTGGAATTAGTAACCAATAAGTATCACAAATGCCAGCAATAACTATCATCCCTTCTGTTGATTGATTTGTTAAATAAATGTTTTTCATTCCTGAAATAACATCACCTAAAGGATTTAAAGAAGTTCCATTTCCAATTAAATTAATATCAATAATGCTATAATAAATATTTCCGGAATTCGGAACATCACCAGTATTACTGAAAACAAAAAACTGCCCAGGATGATCAGGGAAAAAACTGCTTAAACCTGTTTGAAGAATATGAGGTCCATTATTAAGACCATTTCCATTGGGCATAATCTGATTACTTTTATCCCATATCCTGCTTCCATCTGTATAAAACATTACATCACCATTCAAAGGCATAGCAGCAACAAAGTAACCTCCTGCTTCATTCATAGGTGCATGAATATTTGTTACAGAAACGGCATTTGTGTTAAAATCAAAAAACAACCCTTTACTTGTATTACTGAAAAACCAAGTATGGTCTTCTCTTTGGGCATTTGAGCAAACTGAAATTAAAATAAATATATAAATTAAAAATCTCATCAAGGTTTTTACGATAAAATCAATAATTCGTTTTAATTAATTTATTAAAGTCAAACTAATTGGTGTCCCCTTTTTTATATTTTTTAAAGCCTTTTTTCCTAAAATTTCATTTAAATATTTTGGATGTAATCCATATCCAGGTCTTATAGAACGAACATTTTCATTTGTAAAAACTTCACCAGCTTTTATATCTTTTATAACAAAAAGTGAACGTGAAAACTCACGACTTTTAATTGTTTTAGGCGATAAATTATAAGAAACCTTTCCGATAGCTTTTTCAACAACCCGAATATTGTTTACTAATTCAGTAAACTCTTTTGGTTCTACCGAAAATGTTGCATCTGGTCCGCCCATTGAACGGTCTAAAATAAAATGTTTTTCGATTATTCTTGCCCCTAAAGCAACAGCAGCTACAGATACAGTATTTGAAATTGTGTGGTCAGATAATCCGGGAGTAATATTAAATCTTTTTTCTAAATCGGGAATTGTTAAAAGGTTTGCTTCATCTATCGGAGCAGGGTAAGACGATGTGCATTTTAAAAGCGCAATTTGTTTATTGTCAGCTTTTAAGCAGGTATCAACTGCAAGTTGAATATCTTCAATAGTTGCAATTCCTGTAGAAATAATTATTGGCTTTCCTTTTTTTGCAACATATTCAATTAAAGGAATATCGGTAATTTCAAAACTTGCAATTTTGTAGGCAGGTACTTGCATTTTTTCTAAAAAATCAACAGCAGTAAAATCAAATGGTGACGAAAAAAATATTAACCCTAATTTTTCTGCAATTTTTTTAAGTTTTGGTTGCCAATCCCAAGGAGTATAAGCTTCTTTATATAGTTGGTAAAGAGTTTTTCCATCCCAAATTGCTCCTTGTTTAATTTGAAAATATTCATTATCACAATCTATTGTTATTGTATCGGCAGTATATGTTTGCGTTTTTATTGCATCGGCACCTGCTTTAGCAGCAGCTTCAATAGTTTTTACCGCAATATTAAAATCGTGGTTATGATTTGCTGATAATTCGGCAATTATAAATGTGTTACGATTATTTTTAAAACTAAAATTCCCTATTTTGTTAATCATAAGTTTAAAATATATTTTCGAGCGTTAAAATTTTTTATGTCATTTTCTAACAACATATTATATCCAGCTTTTTCAAAAATTTTTATTGAAGCAATATTTTCATTTTTAATGTAAGCAGTTATTTTATTGATGGTTGAAAATTTTTGTTTAAATTTTTGGGCTGATTCTTTTAATATTTTTTCTCCTAACGAAATTCCCCGAAATTTAGGCGAAATACTTATACCCACCACACATTCGTTTTGCTCGATGTTATAACGAACTTGTCCAGCAAATATTCCTGCTATTTCAACAACTAAAAAATAAATATTGGGGTTATTAATGGCATTTTTAAACCATATTTTATGTTCTTCTAATATAATTTCTTTTTGATGAAATGAATTATTTCTTACTTCTAAATTATTATTTAATTCAAGAACTTTAAGCATATCTTTAGCAGAAGCTTTGCGAAGATTAAACCAATTATTTAGTCCTTCTTTAAAAATTTCAGATATTATTCTTGATGCTCCTTTTGAATCTATAACGGTTTGGTATTTATAGTATAATTCATTTCTTTTATTAAAAGAAAATAATGTTTTAATTTCATTAGTGAAAGTTGTATTTAAATTAAAATTTTCAATTACAGTTGCTAATTTAAAATTTTTTAAACCAGTTGCATTATATTTTTGATTGTCAGTAACAAGAAGAGCTAAAAATGGAGTTCCAGTTATTAATAATTCGTAAATTGTTTGTCCTGCACCAGTTATTGCAAAGTCGCATAAACTCATTAAAGAATGCATTTTATTAGCATCAATATCTGAATAGTATTTTATATTATTATTTTGAATAACTTTTTTAATGTTCTTAGAAATAACAACATGTAAAACAATGTTTTTGTTTAAATGTTGTAAAATTTTTATCACATTATTAATTAACTCACTATAATCAGCTCCTCCTAAAGTTATTAATACATTATTAACAGTTAATGAAATTTCTTTTTTGTTATTTAAATGAAATTCTTTTTGTAGCACCTGATAATTAGTACCTGCTAAAACATTATTCTTATAACCTTTTTCTAAATATAAATTTGAATCTATTCCAATTGAACCGTTAATAATAATTCCTTTGGGATAATTTAATCTAAAATCATCATCAAAAAAAACAGGAACATCGCAAAGTTCTGTTACCTTTTTATAATAAAAAATAGGAGCCAAGTAAGAGTCAATGATAATAATATGAGAGTCTTTTGCTTTATTTTCAAATAAAGATTTGTGCGAAAGCCATTTTACATTAAAAATGTATGATTTAATATTTGTTTCAATATTTTCATCACAATCAATAAAAATTAATGGCTCAAACCCTTTTTCAATAAAAGATTCTGCTAAAGAAATGCAACGTGTTAAATGTCCCCTGCCTGTTGTTTTATGCCACTCGGTAAAAATGGAAATTTTCATTCCGAGATGTTTTTATTAATATTTACGATTTTAATGCATTAGCACCGCTCACAATTTCTAAAATCTCATTAGTAATAGCTGCCTGACGTGCTTTATTATAAGTAAGTTTTAAATGGTTAATTAAAACTGTTGCATTATCAGTTGCCTTATGCATTGCGGTCATTCTTGCTCCCTGTTCAGACGCAAAACTATCAAGAAGTGATTTGAATAATTGTGTTTTAAGAGTTTTAGGAATAAGTGTATTAATTATTTCTTCTTCGTTTGGTTCAAAAAAATAAAATTTTCTTGAACCTTTTTTACTATCTGGCTTTTGAATAGGAATTGGTAAGAATTGTTCGGTTGTTATTATTTGTACTGCGGCATTTTTAAAGCGATTATAAATTAAGTCTATTCTGTCATATTCATTGGCAGCAAATTTTGCTATAATTTCTTCGGCAAATTTGGCTGCATTCAAATATTTTAAATTATTAAACAATTGGTTATCATATCCAATAATTTTAAAATTTCTTAAATTTAAAAAATCGTATCCTTTTTTACCAAAGCAATAAAAATGCACTTTCCCGGCTTCAAACTGAGAAGGATAATTTTCGTGTGCATATTGTAACGCATTTCGTACAAGACCAGAATTAAAAGCTCCGCATAATCCTCTGTTTGATGTTACAACAAGCAATAAAACTTTTTTTATTTCACGTTGTTTAATAAAAGTGTTTTCGCTGGCACTATCGAGATTGCCGCATACTTCGGCTAATACTTCCTGCATTTTGTTAGCGTAAGGTCGCATTTTAATTACAGCATCCTGCGATTTTCTCAACTTGGCAGCCGACACCATTTTCATGGCACTTGTAATTTGCCTTGTTGATGTTACCGATGCAATACTATTTCGTATTTCTTTGAGGTTCGCCATTTATTCTTAGTATAAAAAGTTCATTGTTTACTGTTCATTGTTCAAAAAAGTTTTTAGTTTCGAGTTTTTAGTTCGTGGTTATACTTTGTCATACAGTAGTCATTCAATTGTTTCCTATAATTTCGTTCCTACGGAACTTTATTTATCTTATTTTTTGTGTTACCATAATTTCATGCCTACGGCATTTTGTTCTGCGTTCATTGTTATTTAACAATTTAGCAATTTAACAATCTTTTCAATCTTGTTTTTACAATGTATTTCTATTTATTTCAAATTATTTCAATGTGTTCATTCATAATACTTAATACTTTGCACTTAATACTTTTTTATTGATTAGCTTTTATATTTTGCAGAAATTTCAGTTGTAACTTTTTCGAGAACTGCAACAACTTCGTCATTTATTATTCCTTTACGCAATGTTTCGAGAGTATCGGAATGCTTGTTTCTTAAAAATTCTATATAGTCGCGTTCAAATTCCACAACTTTTTTAACAGGAACATTTTTAAGTAATCCTTTTGTTCCGCAATAAATTATTGCAATTTGTTCTTCAACTAAAACAGGTGAATATTGACCTTGCTTTAATATTTCAACGTTTTTAGAACCTTTATCAAGAACAGCTTTTGTTGCTGCATCGAGGTCGCTGCCAAATTTCGAAAATGCTTCTAATTCGCGGTATTGTGCCTGGTCAATTTTTAATGTACCGGCAACTTTTTTCATTGATTTTATTTGTGCATTTCCACCAACACGCGATACCGAAATACCTACGTTAATAGCGGGACGAATTCCAGAGTTAAATAAATTTGATTCAAGATAAATTTGACCATCGGTAATAGAAATTACGTTTGTAGGTATATATGCCGAAACGTCGCCAGCTTGTGTTTCAATAATAGGCAAAGCGGTTAATGAACCACCGCCTTTAACTAAGTGTTTAATGGTATCTGGTATATCGTTCATCATTTTTGCGATATCATCGGCTTCAATAATTTTAGCCGCTCTTTCCAATAAACGTGAATGTAAATAAAAAACATCGCCTGGATATGCTTCACGTCCTGGTGGACGACGGAGTAACAAAGAAACTTCGCGGTACGAAACAGCTTGCTTCGAAAGGTCATCGTAAACAATTAAAGCATGGCGTCCCGAATCGCGGAAAAATTCGCCAATAGCACAACCTGCAAATGGTGCATAAAATTGCATTGCAGCGGGGTCGCTGGCAGTGGCTTCAACAATTACTGTAAAATTTAATGCGCCATGTTTTTCGAGTGTTTTAGCTATATTTGCTATTGTTGAACCTTTTTGTCCGATAGCTACATAAATGCAATATACAGGCTGTCCTTTTTCGTAAAATTCGCGTTGATTAATTATTGTGTCAATAGCAATAGCTGTTTTTCCGGTTTGACGGTCGCCAATAATAAGTTCACGTTGTCCACGCCCAATAGGAATCATTGCATCAATAGCTTTTATTCCGGTTTGAAGGGGTTCTTTTACCGGCTGACGGTAAATTACGCCTGGAGCTTTACGTTCCAAAGGCATTTCATATAATTGTCCGGTTATTGGACCTTTGCCATCAACTGGTTCACCAAGAGTATTTATTACCCTGCCTAATAACCCTTCGCCAACTTTTATTGAAGCAATTTGTTTTGTTCTTTTAACTTTATCGCCTTCTTTAATACTTTCAGATGAGCCAAGCAAAACAACGCCAACATTATCTTCTTCGAGATTAAGTGTTATAGCTTTCATTCCATTGTCAAATTCAACCATTTCGTTTGCCTGAACATTAGATAAGCCATATATTCTGGCTATTCCGTCGCCAATTTGGAGTACAGAGCCAACTTCGTTTAAGTCAGCTTCTGTAGTAATTCCTTTTAGTTGGTTACGTAAAATTTTGGAAACTTCACCCGGTTTTATATCTGCCATTACTTTATTTGTGATTTAAGATTTATGAATTATGATTTAAGATGTTCTATGTTTACAGTTTCATGTTTATTGTTCAAAAATGTTCAATGTTTATCGTTCTATGTTATTTAGTTATTAAGTTATTTGTTATTAAGTTATTAAGTTATTTGTTATTTAGTTATTTCAATATATTTCTATCAATTTCTATCAATTTCTATTTATTTCAGCTTTATGAACTTCTAACTTCTAACAATTGCGTATTCATTAATTCGTTCCTAACTTTTTTAAGCCGTGTTTTTACACTTGCATCGTATTGTATATCTTCAATTTGAAGTACAAAGCCACCAATTATTGAAGAATCTATAGTTGACAAAAGTTCGATGGTCTTATTATATTTAGAATGAAGTAGTTGTGAGATTTCATTTTTTAAGTTATCGTCAATTTTTATTGGAGTTATTAGTGATGCGGTAACAATTCCTTGGTTAATTTTGTATTGAGCGAAAAAATTTCTAATAACATCGCTTAAACGGCTTTCGCGACGGTGTTTTATTAACATTTCTACAAAGTTTATTGTAAGTTTTGAAAGAAATGGCTCAAATGTATTTTTAAAAATATTTTGTTTTTCAGATGGTTTAACAACAGGACTATTAAAAATATGGTTAAATTCTGGAACGGTTGCAATTACTTCATGAATAAATTGCATATCGTTTTTTACTTTTTCGAGTATGTTTTCTTCTACTGCGGTAAGTAAAAGAGCTTTTGCGTATCTGACACCAATTTTACTGTAATTCATTAATTTTTCTTTTAAATCAACATACAAAAAAACCAAGTCCCAAATTTCAATCCCGATAGCTATCGGGACCAAAACCAAAAACCAAAAACTAATCTCTGTTCCCCTTCTTCTAATCCCAATCCCTTTAACAAAGAACTATGAACAATTAAACCAAAAACCTAAAACTATAAACCATAAATAAGAATAGATTACTCGCTTTGCTCGTGAGATCGCTTCGTTAAGTTCTTCGCTAATCACTCAGAATGACAGAAAGTTAACAATAAACATTTTTTTAACTAATTTAGATTAATATCTTTAATTAAACTTTCGATAAAAACTTTTTGGTTTGCATCTTTTAAAAGTTCTTTTTTCAATATTTTTTCAGCTATTTCTACAGACAAAAACGATATCTGGTTTTTTATATCAGTAAGAGCTGCCATTTTTTCAGATTGTATAATAGCTTTAGAATTCTCGATAAGTTTACCTGCTTCAATACTTGCTTGAGACTTAGCTTCAAAAATAATTTTTTCTTTTATTTCGCGTGCTTCTTTAATAAGCAAGTCGCGTTCTTTACGTGCTTCGTTTAAAATACGCTCATTATCGGTTTGCAATTTAGCCATTTCATCTTTAGCTTTTTCGGCGGACTTAAGTGAGTTTTCAATATTTTCTTCGCGTTCTTTAAGCATTTGAAGAACTGGTTTCCATGCATATTTTTTAAGTATTATTAATACTAAAGAAAACGATAACAACATCCAGAATATTAATCCTATACCAGGGGTTACGAGTTCCATAATTGATTATTTATTATTTTTAATGTAGAATGTTCAATTTAGAATGTAGAATTTGTTTAGTTCTACATTGGATATTCAAAATTCTACATTTTATATTTTTATTTTTTTTCATTACTTGAAACTTTATTTTTTTCAACTGTTTTTATGCTTGATGTAAAAATAGAAATTAATTTGCTGCATTCTTTTAGGTCTGGCTCAATATCAGGTAGCTTTTCTAAAAGTGGTTTTTGGATAATAATCTTAAGACATATTCTTGTTTCCCGTAGTTCTTTTAAAATAACTTTCATTTTGTGTGCAAAGTCAGATTTTGATTCGGCAGCTTGAACTTCTCCGTAATTCAAAGCAGGTGATGTTCCGCTGCGTACCAATTGCCCTGATATATGATTTCCGGCTTTAGTATTTAGCAATTTCTCAGAAACATCCATCATTCTGATAGCAAATTTTATCAGCCGCTCTTCCAAATCGTATTTTCTGTTTTCTGTCATTTTTTTAATTTACGTTTAAAACTTGCGAAACAAGCCAATCGCTTATTTCGCAAGTGTTTCTTTTTTTACATGAAAAGAATTAACATGCAAACAACAATAGCAAAAAATGCAACACCTTCAACAAGAGCAGCAGCAATAATCATGTTTGAACGAATATCGCCTAATGCTTCTGGTTGACGTGATATTGCAGTTAATGCACTACCGCCAATGTTACCAATACCAATACCTGCACCAATTGCAGCAATACCTGCACCAATACCTGCACCCATTTTTGCAATAGCTGTGTTTTCAACAACTTGTAAAAGAACTAATAATGTAATCATATATATAAAGGTTTAAAAAAAGTTTAATGTTTTATGTTCATTGTTCAAAAAAGTTTAAAGTTTCGAGTTTATGGTTCATGGTCATACAGTTGTCATTCATAGTCATACAATTGTCATTCATTGTTATATGGTTGTTATACGTGTGCATACAATTGATTGACCATTGTTTGACTATTGTGTGACCATTGTTATTCATTGTTTTATTTTTAATAATTTTTTAATGATGTTCTTCTGTTGCCAACCCAAAATAAATAGCTGAAAGTAAAGTAAATACATAAGCCTGAATAAAGGCAACAAGAAGTTCGAGCATTGACATAAATACTGTAAAAATTACTGAAAGTACAGAAATACCGTAACCTGCACCTAAACTCATTTTCCCGAAAATAAATATCAAACTAAAAAAACCAAGTGCAATAATGTGCCCGGCTGTAATGTTTGCGAATAAACGAACCATAAGAACAAATGGCTTTGTAAAAACTCCAATAAGCTCTACAATAGGCATTAGTGGAATTGGAATTTTTAGCCACCATGGAACACATGGAGCATTTATAATATGCTTCCAATAAGTTGCATTAGCATTTATAGTTGTAATAGTAAATGTAAACAACGCAAGAATCCCGGTAACTGCTATATTTCCTGTTAAGTTAGCACCTCCCGGAAAAATTGGAATAAGACCAAGCAGATTACTTATAAAAATAAAAAAGAAAATTGTTAATAAATAAGGAAGATACTTCTGATAAGTATGTCCAATTGATGGACGTGCTATATCGTCGCGAACAAAAATAATTAATGGTTCCATTAATGATTGAATTCCTTTTGGGGCTAAATTTTGCCGGCGTTTATATGATTTTGCAACACTAATGAAAATCCAAAGCATTAAAAATATTACAATAAAAAGTTCGGAAACAATTTTTGTGATAGATAAATCGAGTGGTAATTTAGCTTCTTCGTCAACAGTATTACCATCTTCCAATACTTCTACAATTTTTCCTTTATTAACACCTTCGGTTTCGAGTTTTAATCCAGAGTATGATTTTTCGCCATGTTCAAATTTCGACGACATAAAAAACAATAATCCCTGTTTATAACTATATACAATTATTGGTAAAGGGATTGTTATTTCGGTGCCGCTAATTTCTGCAATATGCCATTCGTGATTATCAATAACATGATTTATAATAAATTCACCAGGCTTAAATGTTTCTTCGTTTTTTGAACCCGATTCAGACAGAGAATCTGTCTTGTGTTCGCTTGCTTTAATGTTTAATCCAAAAAATAACAATGCTATGATTAAAAAGAGATTAATATAAAGTTTTGTTTGTAATTGCATTTGCAGATATTCTTTTTAAAAAGCATGCAAAATTAACTAAATATTTTTATGAGCAAAAAAGAATTTAATTTTTGTTGGTTATTTTTTCAAATTGCTTCAACACCTTGCTATTTAATGATTAAATAAATATTTAATTTAATGAAACATCCACGACAAATAAATTTAACACGCAAGAGAATGATTATATTCAAGGTTAAGGTTAAGGTTAAGGGTTGAGATTGAAAAAAGATTGAAAGGATTGAGAAAACAAGATTGAGAAGATTGTTAAATTGCTCTATTGTTGCTACTGCATAACAATGAAACAATGAAGCTATGAAACAATGAACATAGAACAATTCACCCCGTAGGATAATCCCATTGAACAACGGAGTGAAAATAAAAACAAATATCCAACGGGGTAAACATTTTTGAACTTTTTTGAACAATGAACATTTTCAATCTACATCAATCTGAAAAATACAATAAATTGAGTATCAATAAATTAAAAAATATGAACACATGTATAAAAATTTGTTATTTTTGCTGCTCTTTTTAACCAAAGTAATTGTGAACATATATTCCCGCAAGCAGATATGGAAATTATTATTATTAATAGTTGCTGTAATTATTGGCATTTCGTCGCTATGGGTAACAAACTTATTAGTAAAAAAGCTTTCGTTTGAAGAAAGAAAAAAAATAGAGCTTTGGGCTGAAGGAATGAAGCAATTAGCAAATAATACCAACCCAAATCAGGATATTAGTTTTGTTTTTCAAGTAATTAAAAACAACGAAACTGTTCCTGTAATTGTAACAGACAATAAAGACAGCATCGTTTTTACCCGTAATCTCGATTCGCTTAAATTAAATGATTTTAATTATCTTAAAAAAAGATTGGCATACATGAAAGCACATTGTAAGCCAATTAAAATAATATTATCTGATAAATTGACTCAATATGTTTATTATGAAGATTCTATAATTCTTACTCAATTAACATATTACCCATATATTCAGTTAGCTATAATCTTTCTTTTTATTTTAGTTGCATATATTGCTTTTAGTGCATCGCGACGAGCCGAACAAAATCAGGTTTGGGTTGGTATGGCTAAAGAAACTGCCCATCAGTTAGGAACTCCAATATCTTCGTTAATGGCTTGGATAGAATTACTTAAATTACAAAAAATTGACAAAGAAATTTTAGTTGAGGTAACAAAAGATATTAAACGATTAGAAATTGTTACCGAACGTTTTTCAAAAATCGGCTCCGATACTCCACTGGTTCCCGTAAATATTGTTGAAATTCTTAATAATGCTATTAATTACATGCAATCACGAACCTCATCAAAGATAAAATTTATTCGTAACTTTTCTGATTTTAATGAATTAATGGTACCGCTTAATCCTGCTTTGTTTGAATGGGTTATAGAAAATTTATGTAAAAATGCTATTGATGCTATGGAAGGCTCGGGAACAATTGAAGTATCGTTATACGACCAAATGCAAATTTTATTTATTGATTTTAAAGATACAGGACGAGGAATTCCAAAATCGAAATATAAAACTGTTTTTCAACCTGGCTTTACCACAAAAAAACGTGGATGGGGACTCGGTTTAAGTTTATCTAAAAGAATAATTGAAGTGTATCACAACGGAAAAATATTCGTTAAATCATCGGAAATGAATATCGGAACAACTTTTAGGATTACTTTAAAAAAATAATAATATTTATATTTGCAAAAAAGATAATTTACATTGGGTAGAATTTTAGCAATAGATTATGGTCAAAAACGTGTGGGATTGGCAGTTACCGATACGCTTAAAATTATTGCAACAAATTTAACTACGGTTGCGTCAAAAGATATTTTCGATTTTTTAAAAAATTATTTTATTAAAGAAAAAGTTGATATAATTATAGTTGGATTAGCTAAAAAACTTAATAATACTGACTCGTCATCAATGCAGTTTATAAAACCTTTTACCGAAAAACTTAAAAAAACTTTTCCCGGACTACAAATAGAAATGTACGATGAAAGATATACTTCAAAGTTAGCACTTCAAGCAATGATTGAAAGTGGCGCAAGTAAAAAAACTCGTAGGAACAAAGCGTTACTTGATTCGATTAGTGCTACAATATTGTTACAAAATTATTTAGAATTTTTAAAATTTAATAAAAAATGATAGTTCCTGTTTATGGTTACGGTAACGCTGTTTTACGCGAAGTATCCAAAGATATTAAACCAGATTATCCCAAATTAAACGAACTTATTGCAAATATGTGGGAAACATTGAAAAATGCCGACGGTGTTGGTTTGGCTGCTTCTCAGGTTGGTTATTCGATTCGTTTATTTTTAATTGATGCTGAACCACTTTCGAAAGACCATAAAGAATTAAAGGGTTTTAAAAAAGCTTTTATTAATGCACATATTTTAAAACAAGAAGGCGATTTGTGGTCGTATAACGAAGGATGTTTAAGTTTACCCAGCATTCGCGAAGATGTTAGCCGCAAACCCAAAATAACTGTAAAATATGTTGATGAAAATTTTGTAATACACGAGGAAATATTTGAAGGAATTAAAGCACGTATTTTTCAACACGAGTACGATCATCTCGAGGGTATTCTTATCCCTGACCGTATTTCGCAAATTCGGAGAACATTGATTAAACGAAAATTAAATAATATTATTACAGGAAATGTAAAAGTAAATTACAAAATGAAATTTGCTAAAACAAAACAATAAACAATAAACAATGAACAATAAAAAGTACAAAGTAAAACAATGAATATAAAAAGATAGTTTAAAGTTTCAGATTTGAAGTTTCAGGTTTTCAAAACCATAAACTAAAAACTCTAAACCAAAAACTTAGAACAATTAACAATGAAATTTTTGAACAATAAACCATAAACAATGAAAAAATTAGTGTTCGTTGGAGTTTTAATCTCATTTCTTTACTCGTGCAATTCGACCAATAAAGTTGAAGAAAAAAACAAATTGCTTGTAAAAATACAACAAAATGAAAAAAAACTATACAACGATAGTTTAATGGAATTAGACGTTACAATTGCCGATAGTACTGTTAATTTATATACAAAATTTGCAAACGAATATCCCGACGACACCTCATCTGCCGAATATTTATTTAGAGCTGCCGAAATTTGTAAATCACTTAATAAAGGCAAGCTTTCGCTTTCATATTACGAAAGATTAGAAAAAAATTATCCAAAATTTCCAAAAATGCCTGTTTGTATTTTTATGCAGGGTTTTGTTTGCGAAAATCATTTAAAGGATTTTGAAAATGCCAAATATAATTATCAGCGGTTTATTGACAATTATCCAAAGCACCCACTTGTACACGACACTAAAATATTAATCGAAAATTTGGGAAAATCGCCCGAAGAACTTATTAAATCGTTTCAGGAAAAAGAAAATATTAACAAATCACAAAATAATTAATAACATGAAAAACCATTTATTGTTTCTTTTAATTGTCAGCATATTTATAATCAGTTGCGACAAACTTGCAGAAGAAGATACCCCTGTTTGTAAAGATTGTTACCAAATGAAGTATAAAAACACTCAACTTTTAGATACTTTAAAATATCAGCGACTTTGTGGTGGCGATGTAGTTGTTTGGGAAAACATTCCCGACAGCGTAGTTACTGCTGATACAACAATTAAATACTTTTGCAAATAGTTGTTGTAGGCTGACATAAACAATGCAGTCAACGCTACCAAATTTATCGAAAACGCCTTTTGTCAGATTAGTTATTCCATTTATTTGTGGTATAATTTTATACCGATTATTCCCAAATGTGCAGCCCTTTTTTATAGTTGTTGCAATTTCTATTTTTCTTGTATTATTAATTTTATATCAAACAATTCCGTTTTTACGCGAGAGCTATTCAAAAATGGTTTACTGGGGCACTTTGTTAAATCTTTCTTTAATTCTTGGAGGATACTATTTAACAACTAACAAAATAGAAACAGGCAATAACAGTAATTTAATTAAATCGGGCTTTATTAGTGGCGAAATAATAGAACAGCCAACTATAAAAGATAAATCAATAAAAGCTGTACTTGATGTAAAAGCGATACATGTAAAAAACCAGTGGATTAATTCTAATGGCAAAATAATTGTGTATTTTCAAAAAGATAATAAATCGTTGTCGCTTAAAAATGGTGATAACATTTTGTTCGAACCAGATATTCAGGAAATCGAAAACGCAGGTAATCCAAAAGAATTTGACTACAAACAATATTTAGCTTTTCATTTAATTACTCATCAGGCATATTTAAAATCGCAAAAATGGCAACTGCTTAATAAATCAGCTAACAATAATTTGTTTTTATTTTCACAAAAAATAAGAAATAAACTTTTAAATATACTTAAAAAATATGGTTTTAAAGATGAAACTTATGCTGTAACATCTGCAATAACAGTTGGATACGTGAACGAATTAGATACAGAGGTAAAAAAAGCATATTCATCTTCAGGGGCAATGCATATTCTTTCTGTAAGCGGGTTACATGTTGGAGTTGTATATATTGTTATTAATTTTCTTTTATTATTCATGAGAAAGAAAAGGTTTCTTGTAATTTTAAAAGCAATTATAATTGTTTCATTTTTATGGTTTTATGCGTTACTTACCGGAATGTCGCCATCGGTATTAAGAGCAGCAACAATGTTTAGTTTCGTGGTAATTGGTAACGCATTAATCCGAAAAACGAATATTTACAATACTCTTTCAGCTTCGGCAATGTTAATGTTAGTTGTTAACCCCTTGATGTTATTTGATATAGGTTTTCAACTTTCGTATTTAGCTGTAATAGGGATAGTGTTTTTTCATCCATTAATTTATAAAAGCATTTATTTAAAAAATAAGCTATTAGATTACGTTTGGTCGCTAACTTCGGTAGGCATTGCAGCACAAATTATTACTTTGCCAATAAGTTTGTATTATTTTCATCAATTTCCTAATTATTTTTTAATTACAGGGTTGGTTGTTATTCCATTATCGTCGGCAATAATTTATATAACCATGCTTCTGTTTGTAATTTCATCGTGGGATTGGGGAGCATCAATTATCGCAAAAATATTGGTGTACTTAGTTGATTTTATGAATTGGTTTGTAAAAACTGTTGAGCATTTACCTGGTGCTGTTTTTGCAAATATTCCTTTTAATACGTGGCAAGTTATTTTGTTTTATGTTTCAATACTATTAGCTACGCAATTTTTAATTAATAAAAAGATTTTGTGGTTAAAATTGTTCCTTGTTTCAATTATATTAATTTTAGGATTAAATATTTATGAAAGTACAAACATTAAACTTCAACGAAAGGTTTTTGTTTATAATATAAAAGGCATTTCAACAATTAATTTTATTGATGGTACCAATAATGTGCTTTTTAGCGATATTGATTTGCAACAAAATAACAGTTCGTATTCATTAAAAGGTAATTGGTTGTCGCTTGGAGTAGAAGGCGAAAGGATAGTTTCGTTTGCTAAACTTAATGAGCAGTTTTTATTTTCGAATTTACTGACAACAAACAACGAAAATTTGTTTTTTAAAAATAATTTTTTCGATTTTTACGGATGCAGAATTGTTGCTTTACGCGATAAATTTAACGTTTCCAAAAACATTAATAACAAAGTGCCCATAAATTATCTGATATTGTCGAAAAATGTTGATTTAAAAATCTCCGACTTGTTAAAAGTGTTCATCCCTAAACAAATAATAATTGATTCGTCAAACTCGAAATCTAAAATAAATAATTGGGTTGAACAAGCTAAATTATTAAATATTAATTGTTTTGTAGTGTCTGAACAAGGAGCTTTCGAAATAGATATTTGAATTAAGTAGTGTTTGTCCATAATGTCCGATTTCTGCGTTATTCTCGTATTAAAAAACAGTCATTTACATCAGTAAACTCCTGATTTTTTAATACTTCGAAAGCCTTGAACTCGAACA
>MENF01000138.1 GCA_001769035.1 Bacteroidetes bacterium GWA2_32_17 | reverse complement strand
CTAAATTATTATGGTTCTGTTGCTACCGGAAGTTCGCAGATAAATACATCGAACCTAAGATTCGGAACAAAATATTACTGGCGCGCAAGAGCAAGGCATGCTGCTGATACAACACAATGGTCGGCTACATGGAACTATACAACAATTGATTATCTGACTCATGTTTCTCCAGCAAATACTTCAATAGGTATAAGCCTTAATCCATTAATTGATTGGACTGGAATTTTGGGAATTACTGGTTATCAGTACCGTTATAGTACAAATATTATTTTTTCTAATCCAAATTTATTTACAATTGGAGCAACTTCACAAGCAAATTTGTCGAGCCTTTCTTATGGAACACAATATTATTGGCAAGTTCGTACTTTTCATGCTACGGATACTTCCGAATGGAGTTTACCATGGTCGTTTACAACGGTTTATCAACTTACAACTGCTCCATCACTTATAAGTCCAGCTAATAGTGCTATAAACATTCCTGTTGCAGGAACATCTCTTCAATGGTCTTCGATAAGTTCAGCTACATTTTACGAATATCAATTTGATGATAACACATCCTTTACAAGCCCTGTTACTAACACAGTTACTGCGTTAAATGATTTTACAGGAACCTTGTTACCAAACACTACATATTACTGGAAGGTAAGAGCAGGAAATGGTTCAGGATATTCACCTTGGTCGGTTATTTGGTCATTCACTACTGAATTAGTGACAGGAATTACATATCAACTTGAAACCGAAAATTTTTCTGTTTATCCGAATCCATCCAATGGAAAATTCATTATCAACAGTAATGGAAATATAAACTCAATAGAAATTTATAATATTTGTGGAGAAAAAATCTTTCAATCTGAATTTAGAAATCAAAAATCTGAAATAGATTTATCTGCTCAACCTGCGGGTATATATTTTTATCAGATAACAAATAAACAGCAAATAATAGGTGATGGGAAAATAATTTTAAAATAAATAAAACAATGAACATAAAAAGACAGTTTAAAGTTTCAGGTTTGCAAACCAAAAACACGAAACCAAAAACGATAAACATAGAACATAGAACATAGAACAATAAAATTTTTTATGTTTAAACTTTTATTAACACTATTGCTTATAAATTCTTTTGGTTTTGCTCAAGTAAAATTTGAACAATATTTTCTGCCAAAAACTTTACGTGTTGATTTTTACGAAACAGGAAACTCAACCGAAAAAAAAATTATTTTCGAATTTACAAAACAAGAACCATACTGGGCTGGCTCAAAAATAAATTTAATAGACACTTTTAATTATGGCGAATATCAATATAATGTTTACGATTCGGTTTCGGATAAGCTGATTTTTTCGCGAGGTTACTGCACATTGTTTCAAGAATGGAAAGCAACAAATGAAGCAAAAAAAGAAACACATTCTTTTTACGAGACTGCAACAATGCCATTTCCAATTAAAACCATCAAATTTGAAATTCAGGCACGAAATAAAAATTTAGTTCCGATGGCTATCGGATTTGAAACAATATACACAAGGTACATTAATCCCAATGATATGTTTTTAAATACTGAAATACCAAACAGATATAATTGGTATTATGTTGTAAAAAATGGCGGTTATAATCAAAAAGTTGATATTGTAATTTTACCTGATGGATACACAAAAGACGAATTGAAAAAATTCAGGGAAGACGCAAAAAGATTTACAGGTTATTTATTTAATACCTCTCCATTTAAAGAGAATGAGAATAAATTCAACATTTTAGCAATTGATGCTATTTCTGAAGAAAGTGGAACTGATTTTCCATGCGAAAACATTTGGAAAAACACAGCAATAAGTTCAAATTTTTACACTTTTAATATTGAAAGATATTTAACAATTAGTGATATAAAATCGATGCGAAATATTGCGAGTATTGTGCCTTACGACCATATTATTGTGCTTGTAAACACTAAAGCTTACGGCGGTGGCGGTATTTATAATTTTTTTAGTGTAGTTTCGAGCGATAATATGTTTTCGGAATATGTATGTGTGCACGAGTTTGGACATGCTTTTGCAGGATTAGGCGATGAATATTACGATTCTGATGTTGCAGTCGAAAATTTTTACTCGTTCGAAAAAGAACCATGGGAACCAAACCTGAGCAATTTAAAAAACTTTTCAACTAAATGGAAAGATTTGGTTTCAAAAGATGTTCCTATACCTACCCCTGCAAACGAAAAATATTTTGGTAAAGTTGGAGCTTTTGAAGGTGCAGGATATTCTGCTAAAGGGTTATACCGCCCTGCTTATGATTGCACAATGAAATCAGTTTCGGTTGATAATTTTTGTCCAGTTTGTAAAAGAGCCATTCAAAGAATGATTGATTATTATGCGAAGTAAGTTAATACATTCTCAAAGCCTATTAAATCCTAAATCCTAAAATTTTATAATATTATCGGCTCTATTCCTTTATCTTTAGCAATTTTAAATAAATAAATTAACACTGCTCCTCTTTCGTTAGCAACAAGCCCATCAAGGATGGCATCTTTTATTTCGTTTTTTAAATCACCTACTATTTTGCAAGGTGTTAAGTTAAATATTTTCATTATTTCTTTACCCGAAACAGGTGGCTGCATGTTACGTATTTTATCTTTTGCTTCAACTTCTTTAAGCTTTTGTCTAACGGTTTTAAAGTTTTTCAAATACAACTGCACCTTTTTTTCGTTTTTTGAAGTGATATCGGCTTCGGCTAATTGCATTAAATCTTCAATATTTTCGCCTGCTTCAAATAAAAGACGGCGAACTGCCGAATCGGTAACAACCTCGTGAACAAGAGCTATTGGTCGTAAGTGCAAACCTACAAGGTTCTGAACATATTTTAATTTTTCGTTAAGTGGCAATCGTAAATTTCTAAATATCTCTTCAACCATTTTAGCACCTGTAACTTCGTGTCCATGAAAAGTCCAACCAGTTTCTTTATTATAATGTTTTGATGTTGGTTTTCCTATATCGTGTAAAAGTGCCGACCATCGTAACCATAAATCGTTAGATTGTAAACTGATTTGGTCAACAACTTGCAAAGTATGAGCAAAATTATCTTTGTGCATTTTTCCTTCAATATTTTCGACACCTTTTAATTGCACCAATTGAGGAAAGAATATTGCCAAAAGTCCGGTTTCTTCAAGCATTTCGATACCAACTGAAGGTTTGGGCGAGAGTATTATTTTATTAAACTCATCAATAATTCTTTCTATCGAAACAATTTTTAATCTTTCGGCATTTACCGAAATTGCTTTGTAAGTTTCACTTTCAATATCAAAGCCAAGCTGCGATGCAAACCTAATAGCTCTAATCATTCGCAAAGGATCGTCGTTAAAAGTAATAATAGGTTCGAGCGGTGTGCGAATTATTCTGTTTTGTAAATCGTCGAGACCATTAAAAGGAGCAAGCACAGTTCCAAAATCTTTTTTGCTTAATGATGCTGCTAATGCGTTAATTGTAAAATCTCTGCGCAATTGGTCATCAGCTAAACTTCCATTCTCAACTATCGGTTTACGGGAATTTCTTTGGTAACTTTCTTTTCGTGCACCCACAAACTCAATATCAATATCGTGAACTTTTATTTGTGCCGTTCCAAAATTTTTATAAACGGCTACCTTTTTAATATTTAACATATTAGCTACTTCGCGGGCTAATTCAATTCCACTTCCTACTGCCACTATGTCAATATCTTTTGAGTTTCTGCCAATTATTGCATCTCTAACAAAACCGCCTACAACATAGGCTTTTATATTTAATTGCGAAGCTGCTAACGAAATAGTTTTAAATATGTTATCGTCTAATTGAATTTTCATTTTTATATTTTTTCGAACAAATAATATCTGTCAAAATTACTATTTATGTTTTCAAAATAATTATTTTTTTTCATATATGAAATAATGCACATAATTTGATATATCATTTTTTAAATAAATTATCTTTAAACAAATTTAAATTTTAAAATTATGTTAGAACATTTAACATCCGAAACTTTTAAACAAAAAGTTTTTAATTACGAAACAAATAAAGAATGGAAATTCGAAGGCGATAAACCATGTGTTATAGATTTTTACGCCGATTGGTGTTCGCCATGTAAAATGGTTGCTCCAATATTAGAAGAACTTGGTAAAGAATACGAAGGGAAAATGAATATTTATAAAGTTGATACCGAAGACCAGCAAGAAATAGCTTCAGTATTTGGAATCAGAAGTATTCCATCAATTTTATTTATCCCTAAAGAAGGCCAACCACAAATGTCGGCTGGAGCAATGCCAAAAGAATCGTTTGTAAAAGCTTTTGACGAAATTTTAGGAGTAAAAAAATAAATTACAAGATAAGGTTTTTAATGGTTGGCGATTGAAAAAACTGGACATTTAACCAGCTAAATAATATTTTGATGTGATAGGTTTTTTTAATGTCCCGATAGGGACAAAATATTGGTAGTATTAATTTAATCCCAAAATAAAGTGCCGTAGGTACGAAATGATCGCTCAATATTCTATTTGCTATATTCTTTATATTTCGTCCCTGACGGGACTTTGGGTTATTGCATTGTTTTATTTTCTACCAATATTTTGTTCCTACGGAACAAATACACTGATTGTTCATGCAAAGTTAATTCTTTTGAACACATCAAAATATTATTTAGCCATTTAACCGCAGTCAGTGACAAACTGTTAATATATTTGTATATTATTGTCAAGTTGCCCATAACTGCCCAGTTTTTACCAAACGTGTGTTATGGGCAGTAAATTTTTTAATTATTTTTTATTCTTTTGGTCTTCATTTTTATAATTTTCTAACAAATCAATAATCTTTTGCTTCTGAGTATATTTATCTGGAAGCTCTTTAACTTTTCCTATATACTTCTGATAGTCAAATTCATTATATTTTTGTTTAATATTATTCCAATTTTCAGGCTGTAAATTATCTAAAACAATGTTCAATAACTTTTCAGAATCGTCATCTATAGGATTAATTTTATAGTATAATGTAATTGCATCAAGCAAATACTTACTAGAATTTTTATAATACTCCTTATCAAAGCAAAATGCTCCATATAAACGATACGCTTCAGCAGCATTGAAATCTGTATTTTTTTCGACTTTTTTTAATTTATTGGAAGTCTCAGTCATTTCTACATATAATTTATTAAGCTCTTCTATTTTATTTCGTGTTTTTAATTCCAAGTCATTTATCTGAGTATTTGTACTATTCCTAATGTCTATTACTTGAGCATAATTTCCAACAACAATAAATGTTGCTAAAATTCCAACAAAGACTAAGACAATAGACTCATTTGTTATTACTGTATGACTAATATTTAAAAATAGAGATGCACCTAAAAGAATTATACTTATCCCAAAGAGTAAAAAATTAATTGTTTGTTTCATTTTGCTTATTTTAAAATATAGATGTTAATATAATAAAAACTCATAAAATTGCCTATAACTCCATTATATGTATAATTTTGTCATACATATTAAAATAATTTTGAGCGTTTATGTATAACTTTTCCGACATAATACATTTACAAATATTTCTTCTTTAATTCAATAACAAATTTATATAAATTTAAATTAAAAAAATATTATTTATAATTTTACTTCATTAATAAATTTAAAATGAAATTTGCATTTGTTTTTTTATTTGTATTTACAACAATAGTATTAATTGCTCAAAATACCGATTTTCATAAAAACAAAACGTTATCGACTTGTTTTGATGATACGCTTTTTAACAAACTACCAGTTTTTGATGTAAACTCTGAATTAAAATTATTTCCTAATACTTTTAGTTTTGAAAGTGGTATAATATATTTAAACAACATGCAATCTGTTGAAAAATCGGTATATATAGAAGGAATCCCTATTCAAATGTTTTCTGATTTTCCATATTTTGTAATCAGCAAAATTGAACATACAAATAATTCAACTCTATTAAATTCGGGAAACTCGCTTGGTGGTAATTTTTTGTTTTCTACTTTAAAGCCATCCGATTCGCTTAGTGTAACATTAGACATTAGAAAAGATTTTCCGTTTATTAATTTTAAAAACAATGCTAACGATGCCGGTCAAAATGCTTTTGAGGGAATGTGTAATATTAACGGTACTATTAAACTTTCGGAAAAATTTAAACCATTATTTTTAATTGCATTAAGTATAAAAAATGACGGTGAGCCATTTCCTACAAATGGAATAAAAAACCACATGAGTATTAATAAAATAGCCGAGCTTTATGCCGATCCATTAAGTGCTGCAAGTTTTGGAACAAATTCGAATGCCGAATTAGCTACCGGCGATATTTTTACTAATAGTCGCTTTATTCAAAATGATTATGTAAATTCAAGAAAGTTTTTTGGAAAAATTATACTTCCAATAAATAAAAACACGAATATAACAATTGGCAATTACAGCACATTAAAAAACGGTAAACTTCCAATATATGAAAATTTGCTGATGAACTGGTGGAATAATCCCAACTTTAAAGAAAACTATAATTTAAGCTATTTAAAAATCGAGCAAAATATAATTAATTCTGAAAATTTTAACATTAAGTACAATGTTAATTTTAGTTTTTCGCATTACAATAGTGTAATTGAAAATACTGATTATAAAAATGACTTTTTTAGATATGGATATGCCGGAAAATTCAAAACATATAAAATAAATAGTTATAGTTGGACCGACACAATAAGTGGATATTCTACAGGTGTTTGGCAACAAAACGGATTTTCCGATACATTGTATAGTTACACATCAAACGAAAACAGCAACCCGTTTTATTTAACTTGGAACAACGATTATTATAATACTGTAAATCATAACGACATTTATTTTAACAATCAGCAATTATATCAGGTTGGCGGAGGATTGCTAAATGGCGATGAGCCTTCAAAAATTTACAATTTATGGAATAATCCCGGTGCACCTAATAACAATTATTCCAAAAGTTCTGAAAATAACTGGTACATATCGGCTAATTTTAACATTATGTACAAAAAGGTTGATATAAATATCGGGGGAGATTTTAACAAAAAAATTTCTCGCAGTTACACTATAGCCCCTAATTACCTTTGGACATTAGCCAGAACTCTAACAAATAACCAAATTAATGAACTTGATTATAATAACCCTCATCCAGTATATGATGCTAACAACGTTTTTCAAGATACAATCAGGTACGACAGATTATATAATCCAAATTTACAAACTTATTTCGATTTTATGTTTAGAAGTAAATTGGGATTGCCCTATAACAATACCACTTGGATAGAGACAGACAATTATAACCCATCAGATTTTTCGATTGACATGTTTTCGGCAAATGAAATTTTAGATGCTAACATTATTCAAACCAACGGTTACGATTATACCGGTAAAAAAATAACAAACTACAGTTATTCCGAATTTTTTACAAGTAAAAACATATACGGAGCAGATTATCGCCCTATAAAAGCATTTGAACCAACAAGTTTTAATATTTTTGTAAATGCAAAATACAATTACAAAAATTTTGATATTGAAGCAGGAATTAAATTAAATGCTTACAATTCGAACCAACCTGTTTTAGACGACCCTTACTCATTTTATAAAATTAGAAAAGCTGGTGATGTAACATCTATAAATGGAAATGCAGTACATCATCCCTCAAATATTGGAAGCAACTACGCTGTGTATGTTGACGATTTAAATCATCCAACTTCGATAATGGGATACCGAAACGGTAACAATTGGTACGATTTTTTGGGAAATCGCATTAGTAACTATGCATATATGAGCCAACCATACGCGTATCCATTTCTTGCAAACCCAAATATATACAGCCCTACATTTTATTCTGATAATTTTAACAGCTATAAAACTGTTTATAACATTTTGCCATTTATACAATTAAATTATAATTTCAGAAAATATTTATTGTATTGCAGGTATTACTCAAGCTCACAAAACCCTGGTTACGAATCAGTTTTTAATCCAATTAATTATGGATATTTTTCGAACGGTACATTTTTAGCTTCAAATTACAGAAGCGTTTTTACAAATTCTGCATTAAAACCTACATCTTCAAACAGTATTGAAGGAGGGATATATAATTATTTAGGAAATAAAACTAAAATTGGGTTATACTATCAATATAGCGAAACTGGTAACATTATAGACATAAAAAAATACACTAATGCTTTTCCTTTTGAATATTACGCATTTTATAACACTCCCAATATTTTAGTAACACATGGATTAACGTTTACTGTAAATGTTAATCAAATATTTAAAACTGGTTTCGATATTGGTGGAAGTGCTTGTGTACAACAACACGTTAGTAATTCGGGTATATATAATTTATATTTTCCAGATGTTATTACTAAAAGTTGGCTTGCATATACTGTTGATAATGGAACACATGGGAACACTAATTTTTACAAATATTTTTCAAAACATTTTACATTATCAATGTTATTACATTATAGAAAAATGACAACTTTTACACAATTTTTATCGAGTTATTATGAAAATAACTTATCAATGCCAGCGGGTAAAAATAATATAAATTTAAACCTCTCTATTCAAAAAAGTTTTTATACATTTAATAACCAATATATTATTACAACTTACTTAATGTTTGAAAACATATTAAACAGACAAAATCTTTTATTTTATTATGCAAGAACAGGTAATGCTAATGATGACGGTTATTTAGCAGATTCACAAAATCAAACCGAAATTAATTCACAAAACAATCCCGAAGCATTTAGAAATTATTACAGAATGTATGTGAACAATCCTTCAAATTACGACATTCCCAGAATTTTAAGAGTAGGATTAAAAATCGGGTTTTAGTTTTTCAGAAAATTTATTGAATTCATTTGAAGATTTCTTACAATTTTTGATATTGTACTAAATCGTTTAATATGAATTTCTACTAAAATTCTTGATTTTTGAACTTTAAGAGTTTTTTGATTGTAGAATTGTAATTGCTATCTTTGTGAAAAAAATGTAAATGGCAATTATCAGATTTTTTAAGCTCCCTAAACCAAAGCAGTTCGAGCATATCCCAATTTATTACGACTCAAAAAAGGAAGAAAATGAATTAGGCGAAAATAAAAATTCAAGAACATTTGAAGATTCGTACGAAACTGCTAACAAATCTAAAGGAAGTTATAGGCAGCAACGCAAAAAAACTTCGATGGATGCTGCAAAATCTAATATTCGCATATTAATTGTAATTATTGTTTTACAGGTATTAGCTTTTTATTTTTTATTTTCATAATGTTAGATATAATTCAAATATTGCCCGATTCTGTTGCAAATCAGATTGCTGCTGGAGAGGTTGTTCAGCGTCCTGCTTCGGTTGTAAAAGAATTAGTAGAGAATGCCATTGACGCTAAAGCAACTTATATAAAGGTTATCGTTAAAGATGCAGGTAAAACGTTAGTTCAGATTATTGATAATGGCATTGGCATGTCCGATACTGATGCAAGATTAGCTTTTGAGCGTCATGCTACCTCAAAAATACGTAAAGCCGACGACCTTTTTGCAATAAACACTTTTGGGTTTAGAGGCGAAGCACTTGCATCTATTGCAGCAGTGGCACAAGTTGAATTACGCACTAAACGTTCAACTGATGAAATTGGAACTTTAATTTGCATAAATGGTTCTGATTTCGAAAAACAAGAAAGTATTTCGTGCGAAACTGGTAGTATATTTAGTATTAAAAATTTATTTTATAATATTCCTGCACGTCGTAGGTTTTTAAAAGCCGATACAGTTGAATTTCGCCATATTTTAGATGAGTTTCATAGGGTTGCACTTGCACATCCCGAAGTTGCACTTTCGCTGATTCACAATAACACTGAAGTTTACAATTTGCCCCAGTCTGTTTTAAAACAACGGATTATTAACTTGTTTGGCAAAAATTTAACTAATGAGATGTTATCTATACAAGTTAATACAACTATTGCATCAATTGATGGTTTTATTGGTAAGCCCGAAAATGCCCGTAAAAAAAATGGCTTACAATATTTTTTTATAAACAACCGCTTTATGAGGCATCCCTTTTTATACAAAACTCTAATAAATTCGTATCAAAATTTACTTCCTCCCGATTCAATTCCTTCGTTTTTTGTGTATTTTAATACCGACCCTAAATTTATTGATGTAAACATTCATCCTACAAAAACTGAAATTAAATTTGAAGACGAAAAAGCTATTGCACAAATACTTGCCGCTGCCATTAGACAAACTTTAGGAAAATCGAACATGATTCCTTCTATTGATTTCGAAAACGAACCTCTTTTTGATGTTCCTCCATTACGTAAAGGTCAAACTATAGTTGAACCAACAATTGATGTAAACCCCGATTTTAATCCATTTAAAAATAACGATTTTGAAAAAAGTGATTTTAAAAACACGAAACAAAATACAAAAGGATGGCAGGATTTGTATAAAGTTGTAGAACAAAATAACGAAAAACTTTTCGAGAATAACAAAGCTCAAAACAAAAATGTTAACGAAAATTTTCGCCGTCAATGTTTTAATTTTAAAGGAAAATATATTTTAAGTCAGGTGAAATCGGGATTAATGATAATAGACCAACATCGTGCACACCAGCGAATATTATATGATGAGTTTAACAAGGCTTTATCTAACAATAAAATAGCCACACAAAACCTCGTTTTCCCTTGCAAATTAGACCTAAACATTCAAGATTCTGAACTTTTACGTGAATTATTACCAGAGCTAATTCAATTAGGATTCGATATTGCAGAGCAGAATGAAAATATTTTTATTGTACGCGGAATCCCTGCAAGTATGCAAAATTCTGAAATTAAAGAAACTATCGAAATTTTTTTTGGAATTTATCAAAAAATCGAAAATATTTCTAACGATGCTTCTAACTCAAAAGTTGTGAATTCTTTAGTTGATTCAGGTGCTGTCCCTTATGGCAAATACTTAAATACCGAAGAAATGAATCATATTATTGATAATCTTTTTGCTACCTCTAATCCCAATTATACGTCATCGGGAAAAACAATATTCACAATTTTAAATTTTGATGAGATAGAAAAACTTTTCTAATAAAAAAAACATGCCACAGATAACGCAGATTAAACAAAATGAAATGAATCATGTAAATTCAAATTATACTAAGAAAACTAATTTTATAGTTTTAATATTTGTGAAAATCTGTGCAATTTGTGGCGAAAAATCAAAATCTTAAATAATTATTAATGTCTCAATATTCTCCAACTGGTTTTAGATTAATGCCTCCGGCAGTAAAAAATTTATTAATAATTAATGCTTTATTGTTTTTAGGAACTGCAATAACTAAAGCAAAATTTGATTTCGATTTAACTCAATATCTTGGATTGTATTATCCCGAATCGCAGTATTTTAATCCTTATCAGTTATTTACACATTTATTTATGCACGGGAGTTTAATGCACATTTTCTCTAATATGTTTGCCTTATGGATGTTTGGAGCTGCAATTGAAAATGTTTGGGGTACAAAACGTTTTTTGTTTTTTTATGTTTTTACTGGATTAGGTGCAGCATCATTGCATCTATTGGTTAGCTGGTATCGAATTAACGAATTGCATTCAGTAATTACAGCCTATCAAAATTCACCGTCGCCACAATCTTTTACAAAACTTGTAATTGATTATTTTCCTGAATACAAACCAGCTGTTGCTCAATTTATACAGCAATGGACAATTCATACAAATGACCCTCATTTTTTTGCCGAAACTAATGAGTTTGTTAAAAACCAGTTAGAAATGCGAATAAATGTTCCTACAATTGGTGCTTCGGGTGCTGTTTTTGGAATTTTGCTTGCTTTTGGAATGCTTTTTCCTAATACTATGATTTACATCTACTTCTTATTTCCACTTAAAGCAAAATATTTCGTTATTTTGTACGGATTATTCGAACTTTACAGTGGATACAATAATCAACCAGGCGATAACATTGCACATTTTGCACATCTTGGAGGTATGTTATTTGGTTTTATTTTAATTAAATATTGGCAAAAAAAGCAATTTCGAAATTAAAATAATGGATATTATTATTCAACAAAAATAAATTGCCACAGATTGCACAAATTAACACAGATAAAAGTAAAAAAATAATTTGTTTCAAAAACCTGTTAGGTCTTTATAAAATTGTATTAGTGAATCAGTGGTAAAAAAATTATATTTGTCAAATAAGATTAAAAATAATTTATTTCTATGGACTTTTTAAAAATAGCAAAAAATAAACTTAAACAAGCTAATAGCTTCGAAAAAATACTGTATTTGAATATTGCTGTTTATGTTATTGTAAATATTTTTAAAGTTGTTATTTTTTTAATTCAGGTTAGAGATGCGGGCTTATATTATCCTGTAAATTATTTAGCATTACCTGCATCATTGCATAACTTAAAATACATTCCATGGACTGTTATAACATATATGTTTTTACACGAAGATTTTTTACATATATTATTTAACATGTTGTGGTTCTATTGGTTTGGTAAAATGTTTGTTGCATATATTGGAGCAAAAAAACTTACTGCTGTATATCTTTTAGGAGGAATTTTTGGGGCAATATTTTATATAACTGCATTTAATTTGTTTCCTGCTTTTGCTAAAGAAATTGAAATATCAAAAGCTTTGGGTGCTTCGGCAGCAGTGATAGCTGTTGTAGTTGCAATTTCGTTTTATATTCCAAATAACAAAGTAAACTTAATGTTTATTGGGGAGGTTAAATTAAAATATATTGCACTTTTTACTATTGTTATTGATTTTTTAAGTGTTGCTGGTGAAAACAGTGGAGGACATATTGCTCATTTGGGTGGTGCTTTTTTTGGCTTTTTATATGCAGTACAATTAAAAAAGGGAATGAATATTTTCGGTTGGATTAAAAACCCTTTTTCAAAGTTTGAAGTATCATTTAAACAAAAACCAAAAATGAAAGCAACCTACAATAAAGCTAAAGAAATGGATGACAGAGACTACAATTACGAGAAAGCTAAACAACAAAAAGAAATAGATGTCGTTCTTGATAAAATTGCTAAATCGGGTTACGATAGTTTATCTAAAAAAGAAAAAGAAATATTGTTTAACACAAGCAAAAAAAATTGAACGAAAAAAAACATAAATCGTTACTGCGTATTCTAATTAAAAATTCATTTTTAATTGTATCATATTTCGTTCTTTTTCTTTTAATCATTTCATTTTTTTCGCCTTATATTTCGCCAAAGAAGTTCTTTCTTCCAGCTTTTATTGGACTTGCTTTTCCTTATATTTTTGCAGTTATTTTTATATTGTTTATTTTTATTTTATTTAGAAAATATAAAAAGCATGTTTTTATTTTCTTGCCATTTGTTATTTATGGTTTTTATATTTCATGCAATTATTACAGGTTTAACTTTTTTAACTCGCAACCAATAAATAACAAAGCAATAAAAGTAATGTCGTATAATGTCAGGCTTTTCGATTTGTATAACTGGAAAAACAACATACACGAAAAAAATAAAATTTTTAAATTACTCGAAAACGAAAATCCTGCAATACTTTGTTTGCAAGAATATTATTATCAGAACAATGGCGAATTTCCAACAACTGATACTTTAATAAAATTTTTAACTGCAAATAACATACATGCTTATTTTCCAGTTGTTAATAAAAACAAATATTTTTTTGGAATAGCTACTTTAACAAAATTTCCAATAATTAATAAAGGAAGGATTACTTTCGAAGGCACATCTAACATGAGTATTTTTACCGATATTTTACTTTGCGATGACACTGTTAGAATTTACAATAATCATCTCGAAAGTATTAGATTTGGCAAAGAAGACTATAATTTTATAAATAAATTGGATTTTAATATTGATAACAAAGAAGTTAAGGACAGTAAAAACTTGATTCGACGATTAAAAAATGCTTTTAAAAAACGAGCTAATCAAGCAGATATAATTTCTGCGCATATTGCTCATTGCCATTATCCTGTAATTGTTTGCGGCGATTTTAACGACACACCTGATTCTTATGCATATAAAACAATTAGCAAAGGATTAAAAGATGCTTATTGTGAATCGGGTAAAGGTATTGGCAGTACGTATAATGGCAAAATACCTTTTTTAAGAATAGATTTTATTTTACATAGCCCTAAATTTAATGCGTATAATTTTAAAGTAAACAAAGACGACCTTAGCGACCATTTTCCTATTACATGTTTATTAGAATTAAAATGATTTTCAACAACAGCATGACTCAATTACAAACAAACAATAAAGCTTTCAACGAAATAGATTTTGAACAATTGTTTCGTACTTTTTTTACACCTCTTTGTCAGTTTGCCCGAAAATATACAAACAATTTAGATTCTGCTAAAGAAATTGTACACGATGTTTTTATTACCTTATGGGAAAAAAGAAAAGAAATTGACCCCGATAAACAAATTAAATCATACTTATTTACATCGGTTTATAATAGAAGCTTGAATTATATTAGAGATAATAAAAAATTTGATAAAAATATCGAACTTTCTGAACTTTCAAAAACAATTGACGAATCAAACAATATTGAAGCTAAAATGGATTCTGTTGTATTAAATGCAAGAATTCAGCAAGCGTTACTAAAACTTCCCAAAAAATGCAGAGAAGTATTTATTTTAAGTCGTTTTAAAGAATTAAAATATGCCGAAATAGCTCAAAAACTCGAAATATCTGTAAAAACCGTTGAAGCTCAAATGACTAAAGCATTAAAAATTTTAAGAGAAGAATTAAAAGATTGTATGCCATTGTTAATATGGTTATTAAGCGTTTATAATTTTGTTTGCTAAATAGTAAGGGTAAAATGAGAGTAATGTGTATTAAATAAAATGAACGAAGAAAAATTAAATATTGAAATACTTGAGTTAATTGCTGCTTCGCTTGCAAACGAAATTTCTATTGAAAACAAAAAGAAATTAGATTTGTGGATAAGCGAAAGCCCCTTAAATAATAATGTTTATAATGATTATGTAAATACTTGGGAGCTTTTTAACAAAACAGAAATTACAAGCGAGATAAATATTGATGATGAGTGGGAGATTTTTAAAAAGTCTGCGAAAATAAATGAAGGTAAAATTGTAAAGTTTAAATTTGCTTCACTTTTAAAATATGCCGCATCAATAATTATAATTGCAACAATTTCAATAACAGTTTACTTTATTTTAAATAACAATAAACAAACCGAAATAATTGCACAATCGCAAGTTATTGTAAACACATTACCTGATGGTTCAACTATTAGCTTAAACTCAAACTCCAAGTTTTCTTATCCTAAAGTTTTTAATAAATTACAACGAAAAGTAAAGTTAACAGGTGAAGCTTTTTTTGAAGTTACACACAATTCTGAACGACCCTTTATTATTGAAGCAGGAAAGGTTTTAATTGAAGATATTGGTACTTCATTTTATGTTCGATATATAGCTGATGAAAATAAAACAGAAGTTATAGTTAAAACAGGAAAAGTTGCTGTATATAAATCGAATAACCCCGAACAAAAAACATATCTCGAAGCTGGCGAACACGGTGTTTTTAGTTCAACTAAAACAAATATTATTAAACTTCCCGAAAATAACGAAAATTATATTGCATGGAAAACTCACAAACTTGATTTTGAAAACGAAAACTTGCAAAATGTTATAAAAGTTCTCGAACGAACTTACAACAAAAAAATAATTTATTCACCTTCAATTTCAAATTGTAAGTTAACTGTTTCATTTAAAGAGCAATCACTTGATGCTGTGTTAAATGTTTTAAAAGCAACTCTTAATTTAAACATCGTGCAAAAACAAAATTATATCGAAATTTCAGGTACAGGTTGTTAAAAATGTTATTAATTTTTATTTTGAATAGATTAATAAAATTTTTATATTTGACAGATTATAAAAATTATAAAAATTATGGAAAGCGTTTTAGTCAATATTGATTCAAAAAGAGATCTTAACTTCTTTCTTAATATTGTAAAAAGAATGGGGTTTAAATCAAAAGTACTTGATAAAGAAGACAAGGAAGACCGTGCTTTACTTGCACTAATGTATGAGCGTGAAAATGAAGAAACCGTTTCTGTAGAAACTACTTATCGCAGGCTTGACAATATAATAAAAAAGTAACTAACATGATTGTTAAAACCAAAAAATCCTTTAATAAAGATATTGATAAAATTAGTGATAGCAAACTCGCTCAAAGAATAAAAGAAACAATTGAATTTATTGAAAAAGCAAATACAATTAATCAAGTTCACAATTTAAAAAAAATGAAAGGCGATATAAACGCATATCGCATTAGAATTGGCAATTACAGATTATGTTTCTTTTTTAAAAATGATATTGTTGAACTAACTATCTTTGCACATCGCAAAGACATTTATAAATATTTCCCTTAAAAATCAAGAATTAATAATGAGCAGTTTTAAAAAAACAAAATCCTTTGGTAATTTGTAAAAACTATGTTTAAGGTTTAAATAAACCTTTGTCAAACATAAAAGAAAATTCAACAATGCTAAAACAAAGTTTAATATTCTTTAATGACAAAATATAATAATAAATTATTGTTGTTTTTAGTATTTACATTAATGTGTAATATGTTACATGCACAGCTAATTAATGTAAATAAAAAAATATCTATTAAAGCTAAAAACAAGCAATTATCTGAAGTTTTAAAAGAGATAACTTCTAAATCGGGAATTATGTTTTCATATAGTCCTAACATTATACCCGAAACCACATTAATCTCGCTCAAAGCTAAAGAAAAACCTGTAAAAGAATTATTAGATGAAATTGCTAACAACGTACAAATAAATTGGCAAATTGTAGAAAATCAAATTGTTTTAAAACCAATTCAAAACATACAAACTAACAGAAACAGTAAAGAAAAATTTACCATAAGCGGTTATATTAAAGACAAAAAAACTGGTGAATATTTACCTGGTGCATCTGTTTATATACCAAATTCAAATATTGGTACAATTTCAAATTCTTATGGTTTTTATTCGCTTACTTTACCAAAAGGCAATTATCAACTTGCATACTCGTATATTGGTTATAACATTATGAATATAAATGTTGTTCTTAATGAAAATAAAATTATAGAAAGCATTTTAGAACAAGAAGAAATTGCTCTTGTAGAAATAGAGGTTAAAGCTAATGACGTTGTTTCTGATTTTAATAATCAAATATCGGGAACCATGACAGTAAGTCCTTCATTAATTCGCAAAAAACCAGCTCCAATGGGCGAACCCGAAATAATTAAAACTCTTCAAACTTTTCCGGGTGTAATTTCTGGCGGCGACGCTTCGGTTTATTATTTTGTTCGCGGTGGACAAAAAGACCAGAATTTAATTTTAATTGACGAAGCTCCGGTTTATAATCCTTCGCATTTATTAGGTTTATTTTCTTCTTTTGTTCCCGAAGCTGTTAAAAGTTTTACTTTTTATAAATCTTCAATGCCAGCAAAATTCGGTGGACGTCTTTCATCAGTTTTGGATATTGTTACAAATGATGGAAATAAAAATAAATTTTCGGGAAATGTTAGTTTAGGTATTGCTGCATCTCATATTCAGCTCGAAGGACCATTAAAAAAAGATAAATCATCGTGGTTCGTTTCTTTAAGAAGGTCGAATATTGGCTGGCTTTTTAAACGTCAGGAACAAAATTTTGATATAAGTTTTACCGATTTTAATACAAAAACCAATTTAAGACTTGGTAAGAAAGACAGATTATTTCTTTCGTTTTATATTGGCAAAGATGACTTTTTACAAACAACTACAAATGACAAATATGGATTGGAATGGTCGAATGTTGCCGGAACTATTCGATGGAATCATTTATATAACGAAAAATTATTTGCTAATACAACATTATACACGAGTAAATACAACTATAACTTTTATTTATCCCAAAAAAATGGAACTTATTGGAATACATATATTCAAACACTTGGTATTAAACACGATATAACATTTTATAAATCACCCCAAAACACTTTTTATTTAGGTTTAGGACTTGCAGTTAACTCCGAAAATCCCGGAAATATTATTTTAAGCAATGCTAATAGTAAGCAAATTATTCCGGTTATCGAAAAATGCTTTAATAATGATATTTGGGTTTATTTAGAAAACGAAAGAGAAATTAATCGCTTTTTTAAATTAAATTATGGGTTAAGGTTACCTTTTTTTCTTAATAATGGACCAACAAAAGAATATTTTTTCGACGAAAACTACAATAATACTTATTCGGTTAATTACGAAATAAAAAAAGTTTACAATTATTTTGTAAATCCCGAACCACGAGTATTATTAAAATATAAACCGGATACTTTTTTTAATGTTTCAACATCATATACACATACTGTGCAATATTTAAGACAGTTGGGAACATCGCAAAGTCCGCTTACTTCGTTAGAAGTTTGGTATCCTTCATCGCCGGGTTTAAAGCCAGAAACTGCCGACCAAATTTCACTTTCTTTTTCAAAACTTTTTGTAAAAAAAGATATCGAAATTAATATTGAAACATATTATAAATGGATGCACAATGTTACCGAATATGCCGCTCATGCCGATTTACTAATAAATCCTTTAATAAAAGGCGAGTTAAGGCTAAGCGAAGGAAATTCTTACGGAGTAGAATTTTCAGTCAGAAAAAATTCAAGAAAAATAACTTATTGGTTAGGTTATATTTGGTCGCGGTCGTTCTTGCAATCGCCTGATATAAATAATGGAGTAAAATATACTGCTTATTATGACCATCCCCATACTATTAATTTTAATTTACACTTTCAGGCAAAACCAAGAATAGCATTATCTTCGAATTGGATTTATTCAACCGGCTCGCCTTATACAACTCCAACAAGTTTTTATTATTATCAAGGATCTCAAATTCCTGTATATGTAGCTCGTAACAATGTGCGTTTGCCAGATTATCATCGCTTAGATTTTAATATGGAATTTATTTTAAACAAATTGCAAAGTAAATCGCAACATAAATTAACTTTCACAATTTATAATGCTTATAATCGTCATAACCCATTTTCACTTAATTTTAATAAAATTGTTAATGATGCCAATCACTATGTTATTCCGCAAAACACAAATTCAACGCCTGAAACAATTTCAACATATAAATATATTTTTGGTATAGTTCCATCTATTACTTATTTATGGCAGTTTTAAAAAATGAAAAAAATATTATATACTATTAAACGTCATAATCTGAGTTTTTGTTTTTTTATGACCTCACCCCCAACCCCTCTCCAATTGGAGAGGGGAGTTAAAAAGGTTAAACTCAAATTATTTCCTTTTAAAATATATATATTGTTAGTTTTATTAGTTTCATGCGAGAAACCTGCTTACCGGGATATTAGCCCAGTTGAAGATAACCGCATTGTTGTAGATGGTATTATAACAAATGAAATGAAATCGCATAAAATTATTCTTTCTAAAATTAACACTGTGCAAAACGACTCTTTAAAACCAGTTACAGGAGCAGTTGTTCAAATTAAAACTTCTGATACTATTTTTAATTTAAGTGAAAGTCCTGTTGGTTCGGGAGTGTATTTAACCGACTCTACTACAATAGGTTTGGAAACAAAGATTTATGAAATTTATATTAATTATAATGGTAATATTATTTCTGGAAGTGATATTTTAAATAATGTTTTATCAATACCAATAGCAACATGGACAACAGACCCAATAACAGGAATGAGCCATTTTAAATTTATTTGTAATACATACAATAATATTGAATCGGCAATGTATATATTAGAACTCGATTGGAGTAATGTTAGCGGATATACTAATTTGCCATACAAAGAAAATCATGTTACATTGTATTATTATTCATTACAATCGGCTGATTTAGGTGAACTTTTAGGACCAAAATTAGAAACTGTTTTATTTCCTATAGGAACAAAAGTAATTGAAAAAAAATACTCGCTTAGTCCTGCTCATGCCGAATTTATTCGTTCTATATTATTAGAAACTCAATGGAGTGGCGGATTATTTGACGCACCACATTCAAATGTAACAACAAATTTAAAAGGCGATGCTGTTGGATTTTTTGGTGCAAGTGCAGTTGTTTCAAGAGATTTTATTATTACTCCATAATAAACAGAATATCAACACATTGAAAATTTGTTGTATTTTTTTTATAATTTTAATAAGGGTATTAATAAAATTGAGTGTATTATATTTGAAATAAATTTTTAGTATTAATTTAAAAATAAAAAATCATGAAAAAAAACATTTCAAAATTGATAATAGCAATACTAAGTATAGCAATTATCGCAACATCTTGCAAAAAGAATGAAAAAGAAGATGTACAACAATCGGCAGCCGACAATGCATTTGCCGAAGCTTCGTTTGAAGACGTTACTAATCAGGTTGACCAAGCTTATGACCAATCTACTTCAAAAAGTTTAGATTCTATTTGCGCTATCATTACACATACAAATTTATTTGATGGCGTTTTTCCTGACACTTTAACTGTTGATTTTGGTACTGGTTGTACCGATAATCATGGTGTTACTCGTTCTGGTAAAATTGTTTCTACAATTACCGGACTTTACCGTACTTCAGGAACAGTAATTAAACACACTTTGGAAAATTTTTATCGCAATGGAAATCATATTACAGGAACTAAAACTGTAACAAATAACGGATTAAACAACGGTGGAAACATATACTTTACAATTAGTGTTCAAAATGCAAGTATTACAACTGATAACGGAACAATTTCATGGGCATCTGACCGTACTCGCGAATGGGTTGAAGGAAGTAATACTACATGGCAAACTAATGGTCTATTTTGCTGGTTAGATGATGTTTACTTAATTACTGGAACCGCCTCTGGAACAAATGCTCACGGAAAAACATTTTCGGCAGCAATTACAAGTCCTTTAAGAATTGAACTTTCATGCAGATGGATTGTAAGTGGTTCATTTGAAATAACTCCTCAAGGTGGCGATACCCGTACTGTAGATTATGGTGATGGCACATGCGATAACGAAGCTGTGTTAACATGGAGAAACAGAACTTATAATATTACGCTTAGATGATTTTAATAAAAAGTATCTGGTATAGAAAATTAATTTTCAATAGCAGATACTTTTAATTTTTGTAACTACTCAGCCACTAAATATGGAATTTTTGCCACAGATTGCACAAATTTACGCAGATTTAAAACCACCAAAGGTGGTTTATTGG
>MENF01000137.1 GCA_001769035.1 Bacteroidetes bacterium GWA2_32_17 | reverse complement strand
TTGGTGGTGAAAAAAGAAAAATAAAAAAAAATACACAATTAGAATTTACAATGACTTTAATTTCCAATGAGGGTTTTTAAGGTTCGACTATTTAATAAAATTCCAAAATCAATGTGAAAAACAAATTAGAAGTTACTAATAAACAATGCTTAGTGGTGTTATTTTTTGAAATTTTGAATTTTAGATTTGGAGCTTGGAATTTTATTAAAACTTTTACTTTATAGAGATTATGTTGCTAAAATCAAAAATGTTTACCACTCGTCTTTTTTTACTTTCGTTTGTTCTTTAATAAAGCTCTCGAAATTGGCAATAACATCTAACAATTGTTTGTTAATATGGTCGAGATAAAAATAGTTTTTAGGCGAAAAATCTTTAGCTGTTTTATCTAACCAATTTTCAATTGGAGTGTATGAGGTTGATTTTAAGTTAATTTCTGAAATTACAATACGTGCTTTATTGTCTTTAAATTGTGTTGTAATAGTATATTGAACAATTCCTTTCATTGTTTGAACGCCATTTTTATCGGCAGCATTTAATATTTTTATCTGATGTTTTCCTAATATTTTTCCACTTGCTGCATCTTGTTCGCGAATTACTCCTGTAGGGTTTTTGTAAAATTTATGAAACCATATTTGCCCTTTGTTATACAACGAATCTTTGTTTGCTGTAACATCAACAACTTTTGTGTAAGTAATTAATTTTGATTCTTGGTCAATTGGTAGTTGAGGTTCTTGGTATTCTTCTTTTTGAGAAAAAACGGAAGTGTTTAACAAAGTTAAAAACAGTACAATTGAAAATGCTTTTAAGTTGTTTAAAGTTGAATTTTTTGTTGTGTTCATATTTAAAAATTTGTTGATTATTACAAGAATCGTACATTTTTTTATTAGTGCAATTCGTGTCTGTTTCTTTTATTTATTTCTTTAATAGTAACTAATCAGTGTCAAAGTTAATTTGATTTTTTATTTAACATACAAGTTCTTCTCTCAAATATTATGTCACGCAAAGCTCGCAATGCCCGCAAAGTTTTAAGCCCGCAAAGTTAAAAAAATCATTAATGATTTTTTTCATTGCGTGCTTACAGCGTGTTTACTATTCAAACCATAAAATCTCATAGTCATTTTTTCTTTTTACTTATTTAATTTTATATATTAACCCCGTTAGATACCAATTTTTATTTTCATACCACATCTCTATAGGAATTATATAACGGAGTGAATTGCGAACTTTGCGACTTTGCGTGACAATTTTTACGCATACTGAATAGTTACCTTTAATAAAAACATTTGCAAAATGATAATATTCCACAAACGATTGTACAAATATTGTTCGCCATTTTTAAATTTTTTAATTAGCGTTGCAACGTGTTCATAATTAAATATATGAGTTTTATTAATTGCCTCTAAATTTAAAAACTCATCTATTAAATAACTTAATTCGTTGCTTAACCATTTGCTTAAAGGAATAGAAAATCCTTTTTTAGGACGATCGAAAAAATCTGACGGATAATATTGGTATAAAAGTTTTTTTAAAAGATATTTTTGTTCGCCATTTTTAATTTTTAGCGAATGATGTAAGTTTAAGGCAAACGTAATAATTCTGTAATCGAGAAAAGGAACACGAACCTCCAACGAATATTTCATCGAAGCTCTATCAACTTTTACAAGCAGGTCGTCGGGTAAATAGTATTGTAAATCAAATAATGATTGAATTTCAGTTGGTAATAATTTTCTATTTGTTATTTGCGAATTATATTTGAAAGATTCGCAAGATTGCAAATTTGGCAAACATATTTTTTCAATTTCTTGTTCGCTAAAAAAATATTGTTCCTGCGAAAAAATATGTGATTGTAAATTATCGCTGTTCCTATAATTAAATAATTGCGAAACTCTCTTTTGGCGGTTGTTACCAAGTTTTAAAGTTTTTGAAATAGGAGTTTTTAAATTTGAATAAAATGGGTTTGCTAATTTATTCGCCCAGTTGTACGCTCCATAACCATGAAAAAGTTCATCGCCACCATCGCCCGAAAGAACCATTTTTACATCTGTTGCTGCCATTTTAGAAACGAGCATTGTTGGAATTGCCGACGAATCAGCATAAGGTTCATCGTAAGTGCTTAAAATATCGGGGATTAAATTTATCGCATCATTTTCGGATAAAATATATTCGTGGTGATTGGTATTTAAATGCTTTGCCATTTTTGATGCAAAGGGAGCTTCGTTAAATTGCTGTTCTTTAAATCCTATTGTGTATGTGTTTATTGGAGTATTGCTGATGTTTGCAGCAATAGCTGTAATTAAACCAGAATCAATACCACCACTTAACAACGTGCCAAAAGGAACATCGCAAAACATTCTAAGTTTAACGCTATCGGTTAAAAGCTCATTTAATTTTGAAAGTGCTTCGGTTTCGTTATTTAAAGTAGATGATTCAATTATAAAATTAATATTCCAATAGTTACTAAATTGCAATTTGTTATTTTTGTAAATTGCAAATTGACCTTGAGGAAATTTATTTATGTTTTTATAAATTGAATAGGGGTGGGGAATATAGCCAAGATGGAGATAACTTTTTATTGCATTGTAATTAATTTCTAATTTCTCAGAAACATATTTGAACTTTGTTATTGCTTTAAGTTCCGACGAAAATGCAAAAACATCATTATCAATAAAATAATAGAGTGGTTTAATTCCCATTCTATCGCGGGCAATAAACAAACTATTTTTTTCTTTATCAAAAATTGCAAATGCAAACATTCCGTTTAATAACGATGGAAGTTTGTTTCCAACAATAGAATATAATTCAAGAATTGTTTCGGTATCTGAGCGTGTTTTAAGTTTTAGTTGATATTGTTTTGCCAGCGATTCGAAATTATAAATTTCGCCATTATAAACTATTGTGTATCGTCCACAAGACGATGTCATTGGCTGATTAGCCGATTCAGAAAGATCTAAAATGCTTAATCTTTTATGTCCCAAAAAAAAGTTTTTGCATGTAAAAACCCCTTCGGCATCGGGTCCTCGATGATTCATATTTCGCAAAACATCAATAAACTCAGATTTGTTTATTGAAAATTTATTTGAAACATATCCAGCAATGCCACACATTTTGATTTAGGATTTACGATTTAGGATTTAAAAATTGATAGTTGATTTTATTTTTTCTCAAAGATACATGACTTGTTATAAAATAAAAAACGCCCGAAATTAGGGCGTTTAATAATAAAATAAAGACTCTTTTATTTTATAAGTTTTGTACTAAAAGTATTTCCTTTTGTGCTTATAGCTATAATATTATAAAGTCCTTTTGGTAAATCACAAACATTTAATTTTATTTCTGAAGTTCCGTTGAAATTGTATTCTATAACAATTCTTCCTTGAATATCAAAAATCTGAATTAAAGTAATATTTTCTTTTGCAGATATCGTTACAAAATCAGATGTTGGATTTGGGAAAACTTTCATGCTGTTAACATTCAATATTTCATTAATCCCAGTAGTTGTTGGTGTAGCATCTGTCCAAGTTATACCTGCACGAATTTCATCAATATCAAGTGTTGGCGTTTCAGCTCTACTATCTTGTCTTAAAAAGACTCTATCAAGTGAAACTAAATCTGTACCTCCATTAATAATTGAAATAGTTTCAGTAGGTGCTGATGCTGTTCCTAAAGAAGTTGGTACTGGGTTAATCCACATTTTTGCAACATCGTTAGTTGTTCCAACTACCATTTCGTATGAAACCACAATAAAAATAGGAGTATTTATTTGAAATACTTCTGTACTCCAAGTGGTATAAGCAATAGATGAACGTGCATTTAAACCAATATTAAATCCTGTACCATTTTTCTTTGTCCAAACTGTTGAAGCAAAAAGAGACGTTGAAGCTCCAACACCAGCAAAATAACCCCCGTTTATATCAATGGAATCAATATTTGTTACTTGTAAAATAAAAGAAACATAAATGGTTCCTGAAGTTACTGTGGTTATTGTTTTGTAATCATCTCTTCCATAATCTGAAAAAGAAACTTTATTTCCTATAGATTGACTTAAACCTGAATAGCTTAAACTCCCTGAAGACACTAATATCATATCTCCTGAATTAAAGCCTGTCCAGTTGTGTTGTGCTATTGAATCATCAACAGCATAATCAAATCCATCATAAAAAAATAACTGAGCGTTTCCGGTAAACATCGCAGTAATTAGCGATAATGAGAGTAAAGTTTTTTTCATATTCAAAATATTTTAATTATTAATTTTTTACAAAGGTAAGTGTTTTCTTAAACCAATAAATATTTTTTAAATATAATTTCATGATATTTCAAAAAAAGATGCTAGATTACTCAAGTAAATGTGCGAATATATTTATTATGTGGAAATGACATGCTGAAACAGTCCCAAAAACTTTCGGTACAGTATAGCGACTTGTGTTACTTTTCTTGCTAGTGCTCGCTTCCAGCAAGTTGGTGTATGAAACATTAGTATTAATTTGTGTCCAACTTTTTAAATTAAAAAATGCCCTATTATTAATCGGGCATTCATTTTATATTTAACGTTTTGTTTATTTAATAAGTTTTGTGCTAAAAGATTTTCCGTTTGTACTATTGACAAAAATATTGTAAATTCCATTAGAAAGGTCAGATATATTTAATTTAATATCTGTTGTTCCATTAAAATCGTATTCCTGAACAATTCTTCCCTGAAAATCATAAATGTTAACATGAGAAATTAATTCTTTTGATGAAATTGTTACAAGATTTATTGCGGGATTAGGGAATACATTAATTATATTGTTATTTGAAATTTCATTAATTCCTGTTGTTGCTGGTGTTACTGATGCCCAAGAATTTCCAACTCTAATTTCGTCTATATCTAAAAATGGAGTTTCTGTATTGCTATCTTGTCTGATAAATATTCTATTAATAGCAGTTAAATCTGTTCCGGTGTTTGTTGTTGTTAAAGTTGGTGTAGGCTCAATTGTTGCACCAAAATCAGTTGAACTTGGATTGAGCCATAATTTTACAACGTCATTTGTTGTATCAGATACTAAATTATACGATACTACAACTAATACAGTGGTATTTGTTAAAATATCTGTAGCATCCCAAACTATAGCAGTATTGGAAGTTCTTGCAGTTAATCCAATATTATATCCATTAGTAGCTTTTCTTGTCCAGATAGCCCCGCCAAAAGTAGTTGTACTTGAAGCGAACCCACTAAAATAACCTCCATTAGTGCTATTAAGTAATCCTGTATCTGTAACTTGCATTAATAAAGACAGATAGACTGTTCCTGTAGTATTGCTTGTAAAAGCACTTTGATAATCTCTACCTATACCATTGAATGATACTTTATTACCAACAGGGTTTGCAAAACCAACAGAACTCAAATTCCCATTTGTTACAAAAATTTGGTCGCCAGTATTCACGCCTGTCCATGGTGGAGATGGTAATGTGTCACCAACATTATAATTAAATGGTTCGTAAGTTATCAATTGTGCGTTTCCAGCAAACATCGCTAAAATAATCGTTAAAGAAAGTAAAGTTTTTTTCATATAAAATATTTTAAAATTAATTTTGTACAAAGATAATAAACTAAATAAACAAAAAAATTATTAAAAAATTAATGGCATAACATTTTATAAAC
>MENF01000136.1 GCA_001769035.1 Bacteroidetes bacterium GWA2_32_17 | reverse complement strand
TAGTTGGAACATCGCCATTTGACGCAGTAGTGGATTTACATGCAACATCATGTAGTGGTACCGAATTATTTTGTGCCGATGCAACATATAGCGGCGGAACAGAAACAATAAATGCAACAGGCTTAACTATTGGGTTAACATATTGGGTTAGAGTATATAGTTTTGGCTCATCTTCATCAAACCAGGGAACATTTACTATTTGTGTTTTTGGTTTACCACCTGCACCTGCAAATAACAATTGCGCCGGAGCTATAACTCTGACACAAACAGAAACATGTATTCCAACAAATGGAACTACTGTGGGAGCTACTCAATCAATTCCTGCAATAACATGTAGCGGTTTTACAGGAACTGCTGATGACGACGTATGGTATAAATTTATTGCAAATTCAACAGACCCAACGATAACAGTGGTGGGTTCTTCAACACTTGATGCAGTATTAGATTTACATTCAGGTACATGTTCGGGACCTTATGTAGATTGTGCCGATGCAACATATAGCGGTGGAACTGAAACAATCAATACAATAGGTTTAGCAATAGGTTCAACATATTATGTTAGAGTATATGGTTTCGGTTCGGGTACCAGTTCACAAGGGACATTTGTAATTTGTGTATATGGAGCAGCTCCTGTAACATTACCAACAATTACCACTTCACCAGCAAATACAATAACAAATACTACAGCTATAAGCGGTGGTAATATAACATCCGATGGTGGAGCTTCTGTAACTGCAAGAGGTGTATGTTGGGGAACATCATCAAATCCTGATGTATTAGGCAATCATACAACAGACGGTACAGGTACAGGAATATTTACGAGCAATATAACAGGATTAACGTCAGGGACATTATATCATATAAGAGCTTATGCAACAAATAGTAACGGGACTGCTTATGGAAATGACTTAAATTTTACAACAACCGGAGGCACTCCTACTATTCCAATTGTACAAACTACAGGAGCTTATTTAATAACAAACACTAATGCTACGAGCGGTGGCGATGTATCTTCTGATGGAGGTTCTAGCGTTACTGCAAGGGGTCTTTGTTGGGCAATAACAGCAAATCCAGATATTATAAACAGCCATACAACTGATGGAGCAGGTACAGGAACATTTGTGAGTAACCTGACAGGATTAACACCCGGCACTATATACCATATCAGAGCTTATGCGACAAACAGTACCGGTACTGCTTATGGCAGTGATTTAAATTTTACAACAACAGGAGGCACACTTATTATTCCAACTTTAACAACAACAGCAGCATATTCAATAGGAAGTACTTTTGCTACAAGTGGCGGTAATATAACAAATGACGGAGGTTCCACTGTTATTGCAAGAGGCATTTGTTGGGACGTAACAGTAAATCCTGACCTTACTTCTTCTCATACAACTGATGGTGGAGGTACTGGCTCATTTTCAAGTAGTTTGACAGGTTTAACACCCAATACAAATTATCATATAAGGGCTTATGCAACAAATAGTATAGGTACTGCTTATGGTAGTGACTTAAATTTTTCAACTTCAACAGGCGTTGGTATTATACCTGCTGAAACAACAGCAGAAAATATAAGTATATATCCTAATCCAACCAAAGATGAACTAAATATTGAGTTTGAATTAATTTATCCTGAAAATGTAACGTTAACTCTTCAGGATTATTTGTCACAGCAGCTAATTACTGAGAATTATAAAAACTGCTCGGGTTCTTATAAAAAGAAAATTGATATCAGTGGTCTTGCTATTGGAATTTATATTTTGAAAATTCAGATAGGTGAAACTGTTTGTACTAAAAAAGTTGTTGTCGTTAAATAGTGTCTGTCCATAATGTCCGATTTACTCATACTTTTTTTTATATTTTATAAGATATTCTCCGCTTATGCGGAGCAGGCAGTGAGGGTGCAGAGTTTACATTGAGCTTTGCGAATGTGTTAAGTTCACAAATAAATACAGATTAAAAACTTCCTTCGGTAGTTTTTAAGTCTTTGTTAGAATTATTTCCAACAAATTAAACCTTATAATGTTGGAGATAACTCCAACTTTGGCAAAAGTGAATAAATTTAATCTGTGTCTGTGTCATTTTTTTTAACATTTTTAAATTGGCTGAATTGTTACACTTATTTTATGACATTTTGAAAAATGCTTAATTCTTAAATTTAAAAAATATGAACAGATTATTAACAACAATTGAACAATTAAATAGTTTCTGTCCGTAATTTTCGCCATTTCAAAAAAAAAAAATCATTAGCCACTATTTTACTCACAATATTAATTATTTTTTATAATGTGTTCGTGAAATCGCTTCGCTAAGTTCACAAATGAAAACAAAAAAAAATAAAAAACAATTCGTGCAATTCGTGGCATATTTCTGACTTTGTGGACAAACACTAATTAATTAAATAATTGAACTTTAACATTAGAACACAAAAATTAGGAATGAGTTATTAACATTATCCTGTAACATTTGTTATTAACATCAATTTGTCATAACCATGTACAATTATAAATATTAATTTTAATTTTGTAAATTCTTTTAAAATAAAAACCAAAAATCAAAATAGTATGAAGAAAATTTCTCTTTTTTTAATTTCGGTTGCTCTGTTAACACTAACAGGATTTAGCCAACCACTTTCAGGAACCAAAACAATTCCTGGAGATTATGCAACAATAGCCCTTGCTATTGCCGATTTAAATGCCCAAGGGGTAACTGCACCGGGTGTTACTTTTGATGTTTCACCAGGTTATACCGAAACATTTGCAAATGCAACTGATGGTATAATTACGGCAACAGGAACAACAACAAACGATGCAATAGTTTTTCAAAGAAATGGAATTGGCGTAAACCCTGTGATTACTGCCGGAGTGGGAACCTCAACTACCGATGCTATTATAAAAATTGCAGGCGGTAATTACATTACATTTAATGGTATTAATCTTCAAGAAAATCCTGCAAATATTACTGGTACAACGCAAATGGAATATGGTTATTTCATTAGCAATGCAAGTGCTATTAATGGAGCTCAAAACAATATTATTAAAAATTGTACAATTATTCTTAATAGAGCAAATACAACTTCAAAAGCTATTTACCAGTATGTTTTTACAACTCCAACTAACGCTACAGGAGCAAATTCAAACAATAAATACCAATTTATTACAGTTGAGAATTCTTATAATGGTATTCAATTAACTGGAAATGCTACTTACCCTGATTTATCTTCCGAAGTAAGTAATTGCATTGTTGGAGCAAATTCTCCCAATGATATTGGTAATGGTTCTTCCACATTAAGTGCATTACGCTTAACTTCAAGTCAGGATGCATTAGTCTTTAATAATACTGTAAGAAATACAACCGTAACAGGTGCTGTTAATCTTTACGGAATTTTTCTTGAAAATGTAAAAGGTAATAGTCAGGTTTACAATAATAAGGTTTATAACATTACAAGTACTTCTACTTCTACATCTTCTGTTTTATATGGAATTAGATTAGATGTACCCTCAACTTTTCAGGGTGTTGCATATAATAATATTATATATGGTTTTTCACATGGAATTAATACTCCGAGTGCTACTATTGTTTGTCGTCCTTTAGCTATTAATGTTACTGGAACCGGAACCGTTGGTATTTCTTATAATACCGTTAATGTTAATTTGAATGCAAATGCGTCAGTAACCGCTGCATATATTATAGGAGGAACTGTTGCAATTACTAACAATATTTTTGCAGTTTATTCTGCTTCTGGTGCTACTTCTAAACGTTATTGTATTTTAAGATTAACTGCAACAATTACTTCAAACTACAATGATTTTTATATTGCTGCCGGCACAAATAATTTTGTTGGATATTATACCACCGATCAGACTACATTAACAGATTGGCAAACAGCTTCTACACAAGATGCAAACTCGGTAAATGTTAATCCATTATTTTTAGGTGCAGATGATTTACATCCTTCAAATCCTGCTCTTAATAATTTAGGAACTCCAGTTCCTGTTTTAGTTGATATTGATGGTACAACCCGCGATGCTGCAACTCCGGATATGGGAGCTTACGAATTTGTACCTGCTTCGTGTCCTCAACCTAGTTTATTAACTGCAAGTGCAATAACAAATAATTCTGCTTCTTTGACTTGGACCTCTAATGGTTCCGAAACACAATGGAATATCGAAGTTGGGCTTTCAGGATTTGTTCCAACTGGTACTCCAACAAATAGCGGAGTAACAAATCCTTTTACCGTTATTGGTCTTTTGGGCAATACTTCATATAGTTATTATGTGCAGGCCGATTGTGGCGGCAGCACTAGTATTTGGATAGGTCCATTTAATTTTACTACACTTTGTAATAATGTAAATACTTTCCCTTTTTCAGAAAGTTTTGATGGAACAACCTTTGCCCCATCTTGTTGGACAAATGTAAAAACTGCTGGCACAGGAACTCCTGGCGTTTGGGACAGACAAACTACTGGAACAGACCCAATATGTACACCTCATACTGGCGCAGCTATGGCAAGATATTATTGCTTTAATTATTTGGCAGGGACAACAGGTATTTTAGTTACTCCAGGTTTAGATTTACCAAGCGATTTATACCAAGTACGTTTTTGGATGTACCGTGATGATGGCTGGACATTAAATACAGACTCAATAAATGTATATTACAATACATCGCCAAATACTACCGGAGCAATATTATTGGGAACTATTTACCGTCCATATACTTCGACTCCCGTTGAAGTTACACCAAATCAGTGGTACGAATATGCTTTCAATATGCCTGCTGGCTCTACTGGTAACGGTCGTTACGTTATTTTTGAAGCAGTAAGTGATTATGGTAATAATATTTTTGTTGATGATGTTCAAATTCAATTACAGCCTACTTGTCTTGCTCCATCTTTACTCACAGCAACAAGCATTACAACCAATTCTGCAATACTTGGCTGGACAGCTGGTGGTGGCGAAACAGCTTGGGATATTCAGTATGGAACATTTGGATTTTCACTTGGTACTGGAACAATACTTAATAATGTGTCAACTAACCCTTATACGCTTACAGGATTAACATCTGCAACAAATTACCAATTTTACGTTCTTTCGCAATGTAGTCCCACCGATTCAAGCACATGGACTGGTCCATTTAGTTTTACTACAATTTGTAATAACGTAAATACTTTCCCTTATGTTGAAAGTTTTGATGGAATTACTTTTGCACCAATTTGCTGGTCAAATACTGGAACTCCTCCTTGGGATAGACAAACTACTGGAACATATCCAATATGTACGCCTCATACTGGTGTTGCTATGGCAAGATATAATAGCTACAATTATGATGTACCAGCAACAGGTATTTTAGTTACTCCCGGTTTAGATTTGCCAAGCGATTTATATGAAGTACGTTTTTGGATGTATCGTGATAATGGTTATTTAACAACTGCTGATTTAGTTAATATATATTATAACACAACACCTAACACAACAGCAGCTACACTTTTAGGAACAATTAACCGTTCATATACACTTGCTCCAGTAGAAGCAACTGCTAATCAATGGTACGAATATCATTTTAACATGCCTGCTGGTTCTATTGGTAACGGTCGTTACGTTATTTTTGAAGCAGTAAGTGATTATGGTAATAATATTTTTGTTGATGATGTTCAAATTCAATTACAACCTACTTGTCTTGCTCCATCTTTACTCACAGCAACAAGTATTACAACCAATTCTGCAATACTTGGCTGGACTGCTGGCGGTACTGAAGCACTTTGGAATATTGAGTTAGGAACAACAGGATTTACTCCAACAGGAACTCCTACTGCTAGTGGTGTTTTAAATCCATACAGTGCAACAAGCCTAACTTCTTCAACTACTTATGATTTTTATGTTCAGGCAGATTGTGGCGGGTCAACAAGCTCATGGGCTGGCCCATTTAGTTTTACAACATTATGCAACAATGTGAACACTTTCCCTTATGTTGAAAGTTTTGATGGAGTTGCTTATGCTCCGTTATGTTGGTCAAATCCTAGTGCATCTGCATGGGATAGACAAACTGCTGGTACAAATCCAACTTGCACTCCACATTCAGGCGCAGCAATGTCAAGATATTATTGCTTTAATTATTTGGCAGGGACAACAGGTATTTTAGTTACTCCAGGTTTAGATTTACCAAGCGATTTATACGAAGTACATTTTTGGATGTACCGTGATAACGGTTATGCAACAAATACTGATTTAGTTAATATATATTATAACACAACACCTAACACAACAGCAGCTACACTTTTAGGAACAATTAACCGTTCAAATACACTTAGTCCAGTTGAAGCAACTGCTAATCAATGGTACGAATATCATTTTAACATGCCTGCTGGCTCTACTGGTAACGGTCGTTACGTTATTTTTGAAGCAGTAAGTGATTATGGTAATAATATTTTTGTTGATGATGTTCAAATTCAATTACAACCTACTTGTCTTGCTCCATCTTTACTCACAGCAACAAGTATTACAACCAATTCTGCAATACTTGGCTGGACTGCTGGCGGTACTGAAGCACTTTGGAATATTGAGTTAGGAACAACAGGATTTACTCCAACAGGAACTCCTACTGCTAGTGGTGTTTTAAATCCATACAGTGCAACAAGCCTAACTTCTTCAACTACTTATGATTTTTATGTTCAGGCAGATTGTGGCTTTGGAGGTACTAGCACATGGACTGGTCCATTTAGTTTTTCAACATTGTGTGATCCACTGGGCATCCCTTATGCTGAAAACTTTGATGGTGTAACTCCTCCAGCATTGCCTTTGTGCATGAGTAAAACAAATGATAATGGTGATGGTATTGTTTGGGAAACTTATACAGGATATGCAAATTCGGTTCCTAACTCAATGAGTATTGGATACAATTCATTATTAGCAATGGATGACTGGTTCTATACTCCTGGCTTAAATTTACAAACCGGTAAAACATATAAAGTAAGTTTAGCATATAGTGCAGAAAATGCTTTTTATCCTGAAAAATTAGAGGTAAAATGGGGTACTGCACCAAATGCTGCTGCAATGACTAGTTCACAGGTGTTTAACAATTCAAATATCGTTAATACTACCTACAATAATGATAGCGGATTATTTACAGTTCCTTCAAATGGTATTTATTATGTTGGTTTCCATGGATATAGCGATTTAGATGAGTATTATTTAGATGTTGATGATATCGCTGTTACTGAAGTTAGTACTGATGCTGAAATTCTTACTTTCGACATTCCATCTCAAGTTTCAAGTACGGTTAACAGTGGTGCAGCAACGGTTGATATTGTAATGCCTTTCGGAACAAATGTTACTGCTCTTGTTCCTGCAATTACAATTTCGGCAGGTGCTACTATAGCTCCTTTAAGCGGAGTAGCTCAGGATTTTACAACTCCTGTTACTTATCTTGTAACTGCCGAAGATGGAATTACTACTAAATCATGGATAGCTACAGTTACTCTTGCTGTTGACTGGTGCAACTTGCAATGGCCTCCTTCCGGTACGATTGTTACAGGCACTGCATATAATGTGTATGCTCAGGTTTATGAACCCGGTGTAACTGAAGCAGTAGGACAAGGTGCAGGTATTACAGCATGGATTGGTTATAATAATGCTGATACCGACCCAAGTACATGGACTAATTGGGTTCCTGCAACTTATAATATTGATGCAGGCAACAATGATGAATACATGGCTGAAATTGCCAGTGCTTTGCCAGTTGGTATTTATTATTACGCAAGCCGTTTCCAGATTTCAGGGGGCGAATACCAGTATGGTGGATTTAATGCAGGCGGCGGAGGTTTCTGGAATGGAACGACCAATGTTTCAGGTGTTCTTACTGTGAATCCTAATACTGATACCGAAATTCTTACATTCGACATCTCTTCACAAGTTTCAAGCACAGTTAACAGTGGTGCATCAACAGTTGACATTTTAATGCCTTGCGGCACAAATGTTACCGCCCTTACCCCAACTATTACAATTTCGGCAGGTGCAACAATTTCTCCATTAAGCGGCGTTGCACAAGATTTTACCAATCCTGTAATTTATACTGTTACAGCCGAAGATGGAATTACAACATCAACATGGACAGTAAGTGTAACCTCTAATCCATTACCAACTGTTGATTTAGGTGCTGATGTTGTACAGTGTGGCGGTTCTGTTACTTTAGACGCTGCAAATGCTGGTTCTACTTATTTATGGTCGGATGCTACAACAGCTCAAACATTAATTGTTGCTGCAACTGGAACTTATGCTGTAACTGTTACAGATGTTAATGGTTGTACAGGTACCGATGCAATTGATGTTACAATTAACGCATTACCAATTGTAGATTTAGGTGCTGATTTTACACAGTGTGGTGGCGATACTTTAGACGCAGGCAATTCTGGTTCTACTTATTTATGGTCTGATAATTCAACATCTCAAACTTTAATAGTATCTACTTCAGGTACATATTCTGTAACTGTTACAAATAGTTGTGGTACAGGTACCGATGCAATTGATATTGTAATTAATCCTTCACCAACAGTTAATTTAGGTGCTGATGTTACACAATGTGGCAGTGATACTTTAGATGCAGGTAACACAGGTTCTACTTATTTATGGTCGGATGCTACAACAGCTCAAACTTTAATAGTTACTTCTACAGGAATATATTCAGTAACAGTTACAAATGCAAGTTTGTGCTCTGCTGTCGATACTATAAATGTTACTATCAATGCTTTGCCTACAATAACACTTACAAGCCCAAGTGCTGTAACAATTTGCCAAGGCGATACCACAAACATTGATTTAGCATTTACCGGAACATCTCCATGGTCATGGGTAGGCGATGATGGTTCTGGTCCTGTTACTTTTACAGCTACATCAAGTCCGCAAACATCTCCTGTAGCTCCTTCAGTTACTACTACTTACAGTGTTATTAGTGTAACCGATGCAAATGGTTGCTCAAATACTTCTACCGATGCAGTTGTTGTTACAGTTAATCCTTCACCAACAGTTAATTTAGGTTCAGATATTGCCCAGTGTGGAGGCACAGTTACTTTAGATGCAGCAAATGCTGGTTCAACTTATTTATGGTCTGATGCTTCAACAAATCAAACTATAATTGTTGCTGCAACTGGAACATTTTCTGTAACAGTTACAAATGTAAACGGTTGTACAGGTACCGATACAATTGATGTTATAATTTATACCGTTTCTCCGGTAACAATAACAGAAAATGCTGGAGTATTAACTTCTGATGCTGCTTCTGGAAATCAATGGTACGAACAAACATTAGGAATAATAGCTGGCGAAACTAATCAAACATACACTCCAACAGTTACAGGTAACTATTATGTAATTGTAACTGATGCAAATGGTTGTATTGATACATCAAATGTTATCAGCTTCCTTATTTCTGTTAATTCCAATGCTTCAGGTTCATCAATAATAGTGTACCCAAACCCTGCTAACGCTCAAGTTTGGATAGATGTTGTAAACAAAAATGCATCTCAAACAAGAATTGAAATCAGAACTTTAGATGGCAGATTATTATTCGAAAACGGTGCGAATAGTTTAGGAAATACCAGAATAAGTGTTGACCTTAAAGAATTTGCTTCAGGAGTTTATGTAATAAAAGCAATTTCTAACGAAAACACATCTATTCAAAAACTTATTGTTGAGTAAATTGAATTTAGAATATTAAAAAAACCGTTCCACTTTTGGAACGGTTTTTTTATAATATTGAATTTTAAGATAACATTAATTTTGCATTTATAATGTGTTTTACGATAATAAAAATAAAGCATTAATTAGTGTTTGTCCATAATGTCCGATTTTTTCGTTATGCCCCAGTACGATTCGCTACGGGGTAAACTTGTTTTGAAAACAGTTCTTTACAAACATAAACTCCTTGATTTTCAAAACTTCGCAAGCCTCAAACTAGAACATTATGAATCAGACACAGAGTTTATAGACAGACTCTAAGTATTCATTTTGTTATACCTGACAGATAAATTTAAGCATCTGTTCTTTATTGACAAAGTTCTATTAGTTTGAAAAAATTACGATATTTGAATATTAATTAAAAATTAATTTTAATGAAAACTATAGTTTTAATATTTGCATTTATAATATGTTATAATTTTACTTTCTCGCAGCAAGAAAAAGAATTAAGTGAAGATTCTGTAAGTGTTTCAGGTTATATCTCTCCATTTTTCGAAACTACTTCGGCGATAAAAAACTTGAATTATTTTGGAGGTTCTGGTGGATTGTTTTTAAATAAACACTTAATTGTAGGTGGTTTTGGAAAGCTACTGGCTACAAATTATGTGATAGATAGTTTATACAATTCTACTGATAGTATATTCGAAAAAGATTTAGAACTTAATATGGGTGGCGGTGGAATTATTGTGGGATATATGTTTATGCCTGCTAAAAAAATTCATCCTGTTGTTATGTTATGGGTTGGAGGCGGAAGCTTGTCTGTAAATAAAACTGTTGAAATAAATGGGAAAAAATGGAAAAAAAATATTTCTGCTTTTTACGACGATTTTTTTATGTTCGACTTTACTTTCGAATTAGATTATCGCCCGGTTAATTTTTTAAGCATAGGGTTAGGTGCACACTATCAAATGTTTTCGGGATTAAAACTTACCAGTTATAAAAACACAGATTTTAACGGATTTGGAATATATTTTAACATAAAAGTTGGTGAGTTTTAAATAGTTTATTATTCAAGTCATATCCTTTTGTGTACAATGTTACAAGTTGATTAAAATTAATGACTCATGTTACGCAAATAAAAAATTTGTCTCGCAAAGTCGCCAAGTTCACAAAGTTAAAAAGTGGCTAAAAAAAAATCATTTACCCCATTAGATAAAAACTTATGGAGAGGATTATTTTTATTTATAAGCAAATATCTAACGGGGTGAATTATTTTTTCTTGGCGTACTTAGCGCCGGAGTTTATGCTGACGAAGGAAGTACGAGAAATAATCATTGTGAGAAACTTTTTACGTAACATCAGTTAATGACAAACAATTTTTTTTTTAAATCGGTGAAAAATATGGTCCATTTGACCTTTGCATGATGGAATATGGTCAGTATAACGATTTATGGAAAGAAATTCACATGTTATCCGAAGAAACTGTTCAGGCAAATATTGATTTAAAAGGGAAAGCGTTATTGCCAATTCATTGGGGAGCCTTTAGTTTGTCGTTACACAAATGGTGCGAACCAGTTGAAAGACTCTCAAAAGAAGCACAAATAAAAAATGTAATTATTACAACTCCAATGGTTGGAGAATGTATTATTATTGGTGAAAAGTACCCAAATGAAAAATGGTGATTATGGTAGTTGCTTAATATACAAACACATATTTTGTTTATAAAACAATGAAATAAATTATGTTAAAAGCATTATTATAATAGCTTTTTTTATTAAAAATGAGTTTATATTTGTTTTTTTATAAATCAAAAATTAAAATTAAGTAAATGCCTTGCATTATTAAGCTTAGGAAAGGGTTAAATATTAAATTAAAAGGAATTGTTAAACCCGAATTCCTTAACGATTTTAAAAGCAAATTATTTGCTTTGAAACCAGATGATTTTAAGGGAGTTACTCCAAAACTTTTAGTAAAAGCAGATGACATTGTAAAAGCTGGAACTCCAATCTTTTACGATAAAGATAATCCCGAAATAAAATTTGTGTCGCCTATTAGTGGCAAGGTTTTAGCAATTAATAGAGGTGAACGTCGTAAAATTTTAGAAATTGTTATTGAAGCAAACTCAAATCAAGATTATTTGCAACATGAAGTTTCTGAAATCTCAAAACTATCGTGTGAGCAAATAATTAACATTATGCTCGAAAGCGGGTTGTGGCCTTTTGTTATTCAACGTCCGTTTGGAACAATTGCTAATCCTAAAGATACCCCAAAAGCAATTTTTATTAGTGGTTTCGATACATCACCGTTAGCACCCGATTTAGAATTTATTTTAAAAGGTGAAGAAAATAATTTACAAACAGGAATTGATATTCTTAAAAAACTTACCGATTGTAAGATAAATGTTGGAATAGATGACAATTCAAAAAATAAATCAATATTCGAAAATTTAAAAAATATTGAAATAACAAAGTTCACTGGTCCACATCCTGTAGGAAATGTTGGTGTGCAAATACATCATGTAAACCCAATAAATAAAGGCGAAAGAATTTGGGTTATTCGTCCCGAAGATGTTACAGTTATTGGCAAATATTTTACAAAAGGTATTTACGATGTTTCAAGAATTATAGCGTTGGTTGGTTCTGAAATTAAAAATGCCGGATATGTAAAAACTATTTCTGGTGCACAAACCACTTTTATTGAAAAAACAAATGTTACAGAAATTCAGAAAAGATATATTTCAGGTAACGTTTTAACTGGTTCTAAAATTTCCGAAAATGGTTTTTTAGGTTTTTACGACAGAATGATAACTGTAATTCCAGAAGGAAATTATTTTGAATTTGCAGGTTGGGCGTTACCAGGTTTAAATAAATACAGCAACACAAAAACATTTGCATCATCGTTAATTCCTAAAAAAGAGTACAAACTTGATACTAATTATCATGGCGCCGAAAGAGCTTTTGTAATGACAGGCGAATACGAAAAAGTTGTACCAATGGACATACTTCCGCAACACCTTATTAAAGCCGCAATAATTGAAGATATTGATTTGATGGAAAATCTTGGAATTTATGAAGTTGTTGAAGAAGATTTAGCTTTATGCGAATTTGTATGCACATCAAAAATTGAAGTTCAAACTATTTTGCGAAATGCACTCGATTTGGTTAAAAAAGAAATGTGTTAAACTAAATTATTATGAAAGCACTCAGAAAATATTTAGATAAAATTAAGCCTCAATTTAGCGAAGGAGGCAAATTTAGTAAGCTACATTCAACTTTTGGTGCATTCGAAACATTTCTTTTTGTGCCAGATAAAGTTACTTATAAAGGAGCACATATTCGTGATTCTATTGATTTAAAGCGTACAATGAGTATAGTAGTTATTGCTTTAATTCCAGCACTTATTTTTGGAATGTGGAATGTTGGAAGACAATATTACGTATCAATTGGCGAATCAACAGATATAATAAAAAATCTTTGGTTTGGTTTTTTAAAAGTAATGCCAATAGTTATTGTATCTTATGTTACTGGACTTACTGTTGAATTTATTTTTGCTCAAATTCGTAAACACGAAGTAAACGAAGGGTTTTTGGTAACAGGGATGCTTATTCCACTTGTAATGCCAGTTAATATTCCATTGTGGATGGTTGTTGTGGCAACTGCTTTTGCTGTTGTTTTTGGAAAAGAAGTTTTTGGAGGCACTGGAATGAACATTTTTAATCCGGCACTTTTAACGCGTGCATTTATATTCTTTGCTTATCCGTCGGTAATTTCTGGCGATTCAGTATGGACTTATGGATTAACAAGTACTTCAAAAGTAGTTGATGGTTTTTCGGGAGCTACTCCAATGGCAAATGCTGCCTCTTATGCTATTGATAAAATTCCGGATAACTTTACTTTGTTTCTTGGAAATATTCCTGGCTCAATTGGTGAAACATCTAAACTTGCTATTTTAATAGGTGCATCTATTCTTTTGATTACTGGAATAGCGAATTGGCGGGTTATGTTTTCGGTTATTATAGGTGGCGTAGGCATGACATTAATTTTTAATGTTTTTGGTGCGAATCCTTATATGCAAATTTCGCCATTAACACAAATATTAATGGGCGGGTTTATGTTTGGTGCGGTATTTATGGCAACCGACCCGGTTACTGCCTCGCAAACACATACAGGACAATATATTTATGGATTATTAATAGGAATGTTTGCAATATTAATACGAGTTCTTAATCCTGCATACCCCGAAGGAATGATGCTTTCGATATTATTAATGAATGCATTTGCTCCGCTTATCGACCATTATGTTATTGAGTCTAATATTAAACGTCGTTTAAAAAGAGCAACAATAAATTCAAAATCTTAAAAAAATATTTATGCATAGTAATAAATACATTTTTATATATTCATCGGTAATGGTAATTGTTGTTGCTGTTGCCCTTACGGTTGTTGCAGTACAACTTAAACCAGCACAAGAAAATAATATTCGTATTGAAAGAATGCAGAATATTTTAGCTGCTGCAAATATTCCATCTACTGTAAAAGATGCCGAAACGCTTTATAAAAAATATGTAACAAAAGATTTAGTAGTAAATTCTAAAGGCGATGTCAATACTGCGATAAAGGCATTTGAAGTAAATCTTGAAATTGAAAACAAACTACCTGCTGAAAAAAGAGCATTATCTATTTTTATTTGCACATTAGATAATGGTGAAAAAAAATATGTTGTCCCAATTCGTGGGAAAGGTTTATGGGGACCAGTTTGGGGATATATTGCCTTTAAACCCGATTTTAATACTATTACAGGTTCCATATTCGACCATAAAGGCGAAACACCTGGATTAGGTGCCGAAATTAATACTTCAACTTTTCAAGCTCAATTTAAAGGGAAACAAATTTTTGATGAAACAGGAAACTATGTTTCTGTAAAAACTATTAAAGGTGGTGCCCAAAAAGACGATTTACATGGTGTTGATGCCATTTCGGGCGGAACTCTTACAAGCGATGGTGTAAATAACATGTTACATGATGGCTTAAGTCTTTACGTTGAATATTTTAAAAAACAAACGAAGTAAAATTATGGCAAATTCAACAAATGATAAAGAGCCGATTTTTTCGGTAAAAAATTTAAAAAACCTTACAGGTCCTTTTAATTTGAATAATCCTATAACTATTCAGGTTTTAGGAATTTGTTCTGCTTTAGCTGTTACAGTACAGATGAAACCTGCTATTGTAATGGCACTTTCGGTAACTATTGTTACAGCATTTTCAAACTTGATAATTTCATTTTTAAGAAATACAATTCCCACAAGCATAAGAATTATTGTGCAACTTGTTGTAGTTGCAACTCTTGTAATTATAGTTGACCAAGTTCTTAAAGCTTATGTGTATGATGTTAGTAAAAAACTTTCGGTATTTGTCGGGCTTATTATAACAAATTGTATAATAATGGGACGACTCGAAGCTTTTGCCATGGGAAATAAACCAATCCCATCTTTTATTGATGGCATTGGAAATGGCATTGGATACGGAATTATATTAGTAATAATTGCTTTTTTTAGAGAGCTTTTAGGTTCTGGTAAAATTTTAGGAATGAGCGTAATTCCTCCTTCGTTTTACGAAATGGGTTATCGTGATAACGGTATGATGATATTACCTCCAATGGCTCTTATTACAATTGGCGTTATTATTTGGGTTCAACGTAGCAGAAATAAATCATTAATTGAAAAATAAAATATAAATGGAAAGTTTTTTCGATACTTTAATAAAAGCGATTTTTATTGAGAACATGATATTCTCATTCTTTTTGGGAATGTGTTCGTATCTGGCAGTTTCTAAAACCGTGAAAACATCAATGGGACTGGGAATTGCTGTAACTTTTGTTTTAATAATTACAGCTCCATTAAACTGGGCTTTAAATACTTATTTATTAAAAGCAGGCGCTTTGTCGTGGGTTGGCGACGCATATAAAGATGTTGACTTAAGCTATCTAAGTTTTATGATTTTTATTGCAACAATTGCATCTATGACTCAACTTGTTGAAATGATTGTAGAAAAATTTGCTCCTGCACTTTATAATTCGCTTGGAATATTTCTTCCACTTATTGCTGTTAATTGTGCAATTCTCGGGGTTTCGTTATTTATGCAAGAGCGAGAATATTCTTTTACCGATTTAATTGCTTTTGCACTCGGCTCAGGAATTGGTTGGTGGCTTGCAATTGTTACTATGGCGGCAATACGCGAAAAAATTAGATATTCAAACGTGCCAAAACCATTGCGTGGGTTAGGTATTGCTTTTATTCTAACAGGTTTAATGGCAATTGCATTTATGAGTTTTATGGGTATTAAAATTTAATAATTTTTTGTCATGATAATAATGAGTTTAGGTTTAGGACAATTAATGGCAATTGGAGCAACCATCTTTTTATTAATTACAATTTTGTTAGTTGTTATGTTGGTTGTTGCAAAATCAAAGCTAACACAAACTGGTGCGGTAAAAATTACAATTAATAGCGAAAAAGAACTCGAAGTTTCGGCTGGTTCAAGTTTACTAACAACTTTATCTAATGCTAAACTTTTTTTACCATCGGCTTGTGGAGGTGGTGGAACTTGCGGAATGTGCCGTTGTCAGATTACAGATGGCGGTGGCTCAATTTTGTCCACCGAAACAGGATTTTTTACAAGAAAACAAATTGCACAAAACTGGCGATTAGGCTGTCAGGTTAAGGTGCGTGGCGATTTAAAAATTGAAATCCCTAAAGAAGTTCTTGGAATTAAAAAGTGGGAATGTGAAGTTGTTTCAAATCATAATGTTGCAACATTTATTAAAGAACTTGTTGTAAAACTTCCAGAAGGCGAGCACCTTAATTTTAAATCGGGCGGTTATGTTCAAATTGATGTTCCAAAAATTGAGGTTGATTATAGTAAAGATATTGAAGTAGAAAATGAATATCGCGATGAGTGGGATAAATTTAAAATGTGGAACCTTAAAATGATTAATAAAGAAGAAACTTTCCGCGCATATTCAATGGCTAATCATCCTGCCGAAGGTAATATAATAATACTTAATATTAGAATTGCTACTCCACCATTTGACTACAAAACAAATGGATTTATAAAAGTTAATCCCGGTGTTTGTTCTTCGTTTATATTTAGCCTTAAACCCGGCGATAAAGTTATGATTTCCGGACCTTATGGCGAATTTCATATTAAACCAACAAATCGCGAAATGATGTTTATTGGTGGTGGTGCCGGAATGGCTCCAATGCGTTCGCATATTTTTGACCAGTTTAACACTCAAAAAACAACTCGTAAAGCTACATTTTGGTATGGTGCACGTTCAAAACGAGAAATATTTTACGAAGAACATTTTGAAGAAATTGAAAAACATTTTCCAAATTTTAAATTTACAATTGCTTTATCGGAACCAAAACCCGAAGATAATTGGACCGGCAAAGTTGGGTTTATTCACAAAGTAATTTTTGACGAATATTTAAGTAAACAGGAAGCTCCTGAAGATATTGAATACTACCTCTGCGGGCCACCGGCTATGAATGATGCTATTCAAAAAATGCTCTACGATTTAGGGGTTCCAGCCGAAATGATTGCATTCGACGATTTTGGAGGGTAAAAAATATTAATCAAAAAAAACCGCAAAAGTTAATTTTTGCAGTTTTTTTTATTGCATTTTAATCCAAATTATTCCAAAGGATAGTAAAAAATCGAACTGTTTTTTTATTGGGGTTTATTACGATTTAATATTGAAATAAAACTAAAAAAATTGTTTTAG
>MENF01000135.1 GCA_001769035.1 Bacteroidetes bacterium GWA2_32_17 | reverse complement strand
AAAAGTCAGTCGTTAAAAAAGTAAAAAAAAAGAAAACATCTGAATAACAGAATAATAGAGCTTAAGTTGACGCGTATGCCCAACGGGACTTAATTACAAAAGTTTTTTAGCACATCAAAATAATTTTAACCCATAATTTTTGAGCAAATAAAATTTTTGTATCAGAGCAACGATTATTAAGGAAAGTCAGGAAATAATTTATACTATTATTTAGTGTCTGTCCATAATATCAGCATTTTTAATTTATAACATATAGTGCAATGTCATTAAGTTAATATTTAAGGACGGTTCTATAAATTCACTTTTTTTTAATAACGAATATTGATTAACAATTTATAATTTTAGAAGTGCCTAAAAATCAGCTACCTAAAGATTGTAGTGAACGAAGCCGAACTATCGGTGTTCCTAGTTCTTAATTATTTTTTCGGATTTTTAGAACCGCCCTTAATTTGCAGATAATCAATAGCCACGAGCTTCAGCTCGTGGGAAAATGTAAAAGTAAAACTGGGCTTTAGCCCAACACTTTCAACGAATTTTGGGCTAAAGCCCGAAAATGGTGCTTATTTAATTCCCCCACATAAATGTCGGGGCTAATAAATGTCAGGGCTATTCATAGTGTTGACATACAGCATGATATTTTTTAACTTAATGACATTGGGGTATAGTGTATAAGGAAATAGTGAATGACTGCTAAATGCTTATACCTTATCTTCATAAGTTCAGAATTAACCCACATTGCAGGAAAAACTATCAAAAATAAAAAATATCAGTTAATAACTCATTTATTTATTAACATTTACAAAAAGATAAAATTGTATTCGGCTAATATTCAATATGTTGCGTTTTATGAAAAAAGCATATTTGAAATGTGTTCCCCCCTGTCTCGTTAAAGATTGGTTTTTATCTTCTATTTTTGCAATATGAAAATAATATCTGATAATTATAAAATATTTTTACTGAATAACACTCGAAAGTATGTAAGAAATATAAAAGTAATAAAAAATCCGTAGTCCCCCCCTGCAGAAATCCCGAAAATTAAATCGGTTCATTATTAAATAGTTACGAATAATAAGCTGCAATGTGAGTTAAGCTTGCTGTAAGCAAGCAATGAAAAAAATCATTAAAAATTTTTTTTAACTTTGCGGGCTTAAAACTTTGCGGGCATTGCGAGCTTTGCGTGACATAATATTTGCGAGAAATAATTGTAATAAATTTAATCGCAAAATAAGAGTTATTAAAGTTTGAAATGTTAAAATGACTATTTTTTGATATTTTATGCGTAACATCAGTTTCATAAATTAAAAAAAATAAAATAATGAAGAAATATATAAGTATATGTTTCGTAGTATTAGCAGTAAGTGCTATATCTCAAAATAATCAGGCAATTTTAACCGACCCAATTGTTAAAGGTAAAGTTATTTTAAAAATTAAACCAAATTTTAAATCTCTTTGTACTGATAATAATATCAATATAAAAAATTATTCCAACATCATTAAATCAAGTAATTGCAAAGTAAAAAAATCATTTCCATTTGTAAAATCACCAATTAGTGAAAAAGATAAATATGGAAATAAATTAGTTGATTTAACTACTATTTACGAATTAACTTTTGACACAACAATTTCGGTAGAAAAAATTGTTTCTGCTTTTAATAATTTAAAAGAAACCGAATATTGCCAGCCAGTATATTTGCCTGAACCACTATTTGAACCAAATGATCCTGCCGCTGCTATTGGCGGTTCGCAATACTATTTATCTAAAATTAAAGCTTACGAAGCTTGGGATATTTGCATAGGTGATAGCAACGTGGTAATAGGGATAACAGATACTGGCGTTGAAAATGCACATGAAGATTTAATTGACAATATTTTTTACAATTTTAACGACCAAATTAATGGAATTGATGATGACCATGATGGATTTGTTGACAATTTCAGAGGTTGGGATATTGGTTGCAACGATAACAATCCGGAATGGAATTCGGGAGGAACAGGTTATAAATCGCATGGAGTTTCTATGTCTGGATTAGCCGCAGCAAGAACAAATAATGGAAAAGGAGTTGCGGCACCAGGTTATAAAGTAAAATTTTTACCTGTAAAAATTACCGACTCAACAGGTGCATTATTAAGGGCTTACGAAGGAATTGTATATGCAGCCGAGCACGGATGCAGCATTATTAATTGCTCGTGGGGCGGAAACTCACCTAATCCTTTTGGGCAAGATATTGTAAATTATGCAACATTCAACAGAAATGCTTTGGTTATTGCTGCAGCCGGAAACTCTAATAATCAGGTGCCACTATATCCGGCTTCTTTAGAAAATGTATTAAGTGTTGGGGGTACAACTGTAAACGATGAAAAGTGGACACCCCAAAACTCAGGAACATATCCCTACGGATCTTCTTACGGTCAATATGTTGATGTTTGTGCACAAGCTTCGCAAGTTTATTATATTAAAGAAAATAATGGTTATGGTTCAAATGGGTGGGGAACTTCACCTGCCTGTGCTATTGTTTCATCGTGTGCAGGATTAGTAAAATCGTTTTTTGGTGATTCAATCAACGCTTTACAATTAGGAGAAATTTTAAGAATGACTGCTGATAATATTGATACTATACCTTATAATGCTCCTTATTCCGGCATGCTTGGGCGGGGAAGAGTTAATTTATACAGAGCTTTAACTGATACACTTCCACCTTCAATAAAATTTATAAACTACAATTTTGCAAGTAATAGTAATTTTATAAAACCAGGAGATACTGTTCAGTTAGTTGGTGATTTTATTAATTTTCTTAATGCAACTCAAAATTTAACAGCAAGTATAACTTCAAATAATACTAATGTACATTTTTTGCAAAACACAAATAATATAGGTGTAATTAACAAAATGCAAACTATATCAAATTCGTCATCACCATTTATATTTTATATTGATGAGCAATCGGGCTACGATGAGGAAATAACTTTTAATATTCAGTACACTGATATAAATTACTCCAACATTCAATACTTTAATTTAACAATAAACAAAAGTTATGCTGATATTGACACAAATAACATTAAACTTACATTAACATCAAACGGAAAATTAGGATATAATAATTTGTACCCTTTACAAGGCTCAGGCATACGTTATAAAAACAGCGAAAGTTATTTATATGAGGGTGGATTGGTAATAGCTCAAAGTAGTTCGAAAATAACAAGTAGCTTTATTAGCGGAACAAATTTTAAAATAATTAAAGGAATACAACCCATAACATCAAGCACAATTGCCGATGAACAATGGGCTTCTACTTTTTCAGATGAACTTTCGGGTAATGCATCCTTAGGACTCAATATTAAAATGAATTCATTGGAATGGAACAGCCCTGAGAAGTCTGATTTTGCTATTTTAAATTATACCTTTTACAATAACAATATGTACAATTTAGATAGTTTATACGCTGGTATTTATTGCGACTGGGATATTGTAAATTACGAAAGAAATAAAACAAATTACAATCAAGCACTTAGAATTATGTTTTCGTGGTACACCGGTCAAACTAACTTATATACAGGGGTTAAATTACTGTCAAATTATGAAACTCATCGTTACGCATTTGATATAATATCATCAGGAAATGGAAGCATTAATATATTCGATGGATTAACTAATACAGAATTATTTCAGGCACTTACTAATAATCGCGATTCTGCTGGTAATAGTGCAAACGGTAATGATATTTCAAACTTAATTAGTTGTGGTCCTTTTAATGTCGCAGCTCAGGATTCAGTAATCATTTCTTTTGCAATATTAGCATCAAACAGTTTATATAACATTGAGCAAGCAGCAATAAATGCCCAGAATTATTGGGATTCATTAAATATTTACACACCCGAGATAACAGTTTCGCAAAATAATAATTTAAATATTTTCCCAAATCCATCAAAAGGAATCTTAAAAATAAATTTTTATTCCGAAATAAACGAAGCTGCTAAAATCAGTATTTTTGATATAAATGGTAAAGAAATTTATTCGTCAGATAAAATAAAAATAAATAAAGGTGAAAATAATATTACTTTAAATAACAAAGTGCCTCAAGGTATATATTTATTAAATTTTAAAACTTTAAACAAGTCATATTCAAAAGTTTTTGTAGTAAAGTAAACTATTTTTTATAAAACCTTTCAATAATTTCATCAGACGATTTAATAGAATTTTTAAGCCATTCGAGCAACACGAAATTTTTTTCATTATCAGATAATTGCCAACTAATATCAGACTTTTTTAAACGTTCTATAATATTAGACAAAAAAACAGCAACCGATACAGAAATATTGAAGCTTTCGGTAAAGCCATACATTGGAATTTTAACAAACTCATCGGCAAGCGAAATAGCTTCATCTGTTAACCCGGAAAGTTCAGTACCAAAAAGCAAGGCAATTTTTCCTTTTGTTAAATTCAAATCATTAAGCATTGTTGTATTATTTTGTGGAGTAGCAGCAACTATTCTATAACCATTATTTTTTAAATTAATAATAACACTTTTTGTGTCTTTATTTTCTATTTGCGAATTGATATTAAGCCATTTAGATGCTCCTAATGAAATTTCATTATTCGGTTTAAATTCGTTTCTGTTTTCAATAACAAAAACATTCTGCACACCAAAACAATCGCATGTTCTTAAAACAGCACTAGCATTATGTGATTGAAATATATCTTCTAAAACAACAGTTACATAATTTGTCCTGTTTAATAAAATTTTATTAAATTTTTCTAACCTTTGTTTGGTAACAAAGTTCGATAAATGTTTAATTATTTCATTATTAATCATAAAAAAAGACAAAAAAAAAGAGGAAGTAAAAATACTCCCTCTTTTATTAAAACACAAATAATTACTTAATTGTGCCAGTTAATTCGCTACCTGGTTTAAAACGAACCACTTTTTTAGCAGGAATTTGAATTGCTTTTCCTGTTTGTGGGTTTCTACCTGTTCTAGCTTTTCTTTTGGTAACGCCAAAAGAACCAAATCCTACTAAAGCTACACGGTCACCTTTTTTTAAGGCTTTTGTTGTTGATGAAATAAAAGCGTCTAATGCTTTTTTAGCATCTACTTTAGTGATTTTTGCATCGCCTGCAATAGCATCAATTAATTCTGTTTTGTTCATAAACTACTGTTTTTAAAGGGTTAATTATTAAATAAGAACTTAATTATGGGTACAAATATAAAGCAGATAAATTGTTATGCAAGCATTTTTTCAATAAAAATGCTGTATTGTTGATAAATAAAGGAAATTGTTAATAACTACCCCCCATTTTGCCTATTTTATAAGGATTTTACAATAAAATTATACTATAACATCAATGTTTATTATAATTTGCGCAATCTTAATTTATGAAAATATCATTTTTAGAATATTTTTCTAAATAAAAATTGAAAATTAAAAGCATAATATTACTTTTGCAACGAAAAATAGGAGAGATGGCAGAGTGGTCGAATGCGGCGGTCTTGAAAACCGTTGTTCGGGCGACCGGACCGGGGGTTCGAATCCCTCTCTCTCCGCAAATTAAGGCTTGTATACTGAAAACGTGACAAATTTTAACATTTCATGAATACAAAATGGCATTGAGGTATAAGGTATAGCCCAAAATCTCAAATTCCAAACTCCAAATCCCAAGATGGCTCGCAGCGTAAATCTTGGTTAGTTCGGCTTAGCTCACTACAAGTCTTGAAATTTGAAGCTTGGATTCTTGGAACTTGGGTTCTGCGGGTTATACCCTATACCTAA
>MENF01000134.1:34730-37085 GCA_001769035.1 Bacteroidetes bacterium GWA2_32_17 | reverse complement strand
TTTTTGGTGGTGAAAAAAGAAAAATAAAAAAAATCTAAATTAAAATTACCAATGACTTTAATTTTTAAAAAGGGTTTTTAAGGTTCGACTAAATAGTGTTTGTCTATAAATTCGGGAAAAATGTAAATTTATGTCATATTTATTATTCTGAATTTATGGGGATAAGGTATAAAGGTATAATGGTTTAGCCGTCATTCCTTATTTCCTTTTACCTTAATACCATTATACCCTATAAATTAAATACTGATATTACGGATAGGTACTAAATAATTTATTAATTTTGAATTAAATATTAAACAATGATTTCTAAAAAAGCACAATATTCGTTGTATGCGCTAACATATTTGGCAAAAAAATATAACGATGGACCTGTATTAATTAGTGAAATTGCCCAAAAAGAAAAATTACCAAAAAAGTTTCTCGAAACAATTCTCTTGGAACTAAAAAATATGGGAATTGTCAGTAGCAAAAAAGGAAAAGGTGGGGGATATTATTTAATTAAAAAACCGGAAAATATTAGTTTTGCCGAAATTATTCGTTTGTTTGATGGAGCAATTGCACTTTTACCTTGTGTTACTTATAATTATTACGAATCGTGCACTCAATGCAAAGACGAAAATTCGTGCGGTGTGCGAAGTGTTATTAAAGAAATTCGCGATAAAACCGTTTCTATACTTAAAAATATTACTTTAAAAGATGTTATTGATAGAGAAGAAAAGTTGTTATATAATAAAAACTTAGAAACTGATTAATAAGTAGTCGTCCCTTAAAAAGTATTCAATAAAATAGTATTCAGTTAAATAACGTTATAAAACTATGAAAATATTTGCAAGAAAAAATAGTAAAATAGTTAAAACCTTGCATTTTTTTATAATTTCTTTAATGCAAAAAGGTTAATTGTTTTCTAAAGTTTTAATCGAAGCGGTGCGGTGGGCTGTCCACGAAGTGTGCGAACTACAATTTTTGGGTTAATTATACACGGTGTTACAACAAAGCTATTTCATCTACTATACTATTTATTTTGAATCAGTTAAAAAATTGGAGTTGGACTTCGTGGAGGGTTTTTTGTTTCTTTTTTGGTGGTGAAAAAAGAAAAATAAAAAAAAATACACAATTAGAATTTACAATGACTTTAATTTCCAATGAGGGTTTTTAAGGTTCGACTAAGTAATGTGCATTATAATTTATTATACAATGTTATTTTCGCACTACATATTTTGAGGTTTCAAAACAACACCCCTGATAGAATCAGGGTTTCAGAGGATTGATGGTGGTTTAGGTGTCAAACTCAAGAAACTTATTGCACAGTGTATAGTTACGAAACTTTAATACCCGCACAAAAGCAATGCTTGAAAGTTACTTTATTTCCCCTATAAAATCTTTTAAATATTCGTCCCATTTTTTATTTAAATAAGCATCTTCTTTAAAAAAATGCAAAACAGGTTCAGTATTTTTTGAGAGAAAATATCCTGGAATAAGCGAAATAAGTTGGTTTTGCCCGTTAATAAAAACCATTTGCGGAACATTCATTTTACCGCCTAAAAGCGAAACTGCAAGTTGGTGATATGGATGTTCTTTTTGTTCGTTTATAAAAGTTGTTCCATTAAATTTAACAGTATCTTTTGAGGTTATGTCGAATTTTACAGGATAATAATGAGCGTTTAAGTACTTTGCTATAACATCTTGATTAAATGTTGCAGCGAGCATTATTTTGCATTCTATGCACCAATCATGATAAAGAAAAAGTAATATTTTTTTAGGTTTTTTCAGGTTTAGTTCCGAAGCTTTTTCGAGTGTAACCCAATTTATTTTATTAACAAAAGGTACGGTATCTTTAAAAGTTTTGTTAAAATTATCTTTAAATTCGTTAAAACTTGCCGATTTATATATGTCGCGCGAAAAGAAAATCAGAACTGGTTCAATATCAGAAGGGTTCATGTAACCGGGAACTGCACTTAACAAATTAAAATTTTCGTCTAAATAAACAATTGTGGGATACGACATTCTGCCCCCTAAAAACTCAACTGCTAACTCGTGTGGCGACCTTGCCTGCGTACCTGTGTTAATGTATTTTTTTTCTTTAAATACAATTGTGTCGTGTGTTTCGGCATTAAATTTTACAAGATAAAAATTATCAATTAAATATTTTGCAATTGCAGGATTGTGAAAGGTTTCGGCATCCATTTTTTTGCACCAACCGCACCAATTGGTGTACATATCAATAAATATTTTCTTCGGATTTTTTTTTGATAATTCTACGGCTTCATTAAGCGAATACCATTGTAATTCGATTTGTTGTGCAAACGAAGTGAAGCTTAATAATGTTAGAAACAAAATTGAAGTAAGTTTTTTCAT
>MENF01000134.1:0-34695 GCA_001769035.1 Bacteroidetes bacterium GWA2_32_17 | reverse complement strand
ATTTCTATTTATTTCAATGTTTGCTTTCATAATACTTTGTACTTAATACTTAATACATTCCTGTTCATTGTTCACTGCCCACTGCTGACTGTGGACTGCTTACTGCCTACGGTTCACTGTTTTTACAATTAATTTCTACTTGTTTGTATTTATTTCAATGTTTCCGTTCATTATACTTAATACTTTGTTTTCTGTTCAATGTTAGATGTAATTAATGTGATAATTTCAGTTAAATTTAATTCTTTTTGTTCTCCTGTTTGCATATTTTTTAAACTTAATTTTCCTGATTTTATTTCGTTTTCACCCACAATTACAACGAAAGGAATTTTTTTAGAATCGGCATAGCTCATTTGTTTTTTCATTTTTGCACCAGTTTCGGGATAAATTTCGGCTGATATTCCTGTGGAATGGAGTTTACGAAGAATCTTTAAACAATATTTTTCTTCGGTTACGCCAAAATTAACAAATAGCACTTTTGTTGATTCGTTTACTTCTTTTGGAAATTTATTGAGTTTTTCTAACACATCGTAAATGCGGTCGGCACCAAACGACATTCCCACGCCCGAAACGCCATCCATACCAAAAATGCCTGTTAAGTTATCGTATCTGCCTCCACCACATATACTTCCAATTTCAACATCTTTAGCTTTAACCTCTAAAATTGTTCCTGTATAATAACTTAAACCGCGTGCAAGCGAAACGTCGAATTTTATTTTTGTAGAAATACCCGATTCTTTAGCGTAATTCAATATATAATTCATTTCTTCGATTCCTTTTTTTCCGGTTTCGTCGGTAATTATGTTAGAAATGAAATTTATAGCTTCTTCGTTTGTGCTTTGTTTAGAAGAAAACTCTAAAACAGGAATTAATTTTTGCAACATGTTACTTTCAAAACCTTTTTCTGATAATTCTTTTAAAACTTCATCTTTGCCAATTTTGTCGAGTTTATCAATTGCAACAGTAAGAACAACAAGTTTATCGGGACAACTTAAGTATGTTGCAATACCGTGCAAAATTTTGCGGTTGTTCAAAACAATGGTAACATTAATATTTAATTTTATAAATATATCTTCAATAATTTGCAATAATTCAACTTCGTTAAGTAGTGAATTACTGCCAATTACATCAACATCGCATTGGAAAAATTCACGGTAACGCCCTTTTTGTGGACGGTCGGCACGCCACACTGGTTGAATTTGGTAACGTTTAAACGGAAAAATAATTTCGTTTCGGTGCATAACAACAAAACGTGCAAATGGAACGGTTAAGTCGTAACGCAAACCCTTTTCGCAAATATGCGATGCTAAACGGTTTAAATTTTTTTGTTGTAATTCCTCATCATTAATATTTTGCAAAAAGTTACCTGAATTTAAAATTCTGAATAATAATTTATCACCTTCTTCACCATATTTCCCAAGTAATGCTGATAAATCTTCCATCGCAGGGGTTTCAATTGGCTGATATCCGTGAAGGTAAAAAACATTACGCAAAGTTGAAAAAATATAATTTCGTCTTTGCATATTTAATGGCAAAAAATCGCGGGTACCTTTTGGAATAGAAATGTTTACAGCCATAAATTATTCTTTCATAAGTTCTAAACTTGTTTTAGCTCCTTTTGATTTTAGAAAATCTTTAACATCTTGTGCTATAGCAATTTCGATAACAGAACGACCGTTTGAATTTACAGCATTAATATTTGCACCATGTTCAGTAAGATATTTAATTATTTTTAAATTCCCATCTTTTATAGCCCACATTAATGGAGACATTCCCATAATATCAGCTTTATTGATATCAGCTTTATGTTGAATAAGAAAATCGGCAATGTCGAAATACCCACCAAGCAATGCAACTGCTAATGGAGTTGAGCCGGTATTAACTGTTTCGTTAATTTTTGCACCTTTTTCAACTAAAAATTTAACAATGTCCAAATGATTATATTTACAGGCATAAGCTAAAGCAGTCCACCTTGCCTGATTTTTACCATCAATTTTTACCCCTTTTTTAACATAAGATACAACTTTTGAAAATTCACCTTTTGCAGCAGCAGTAACATATTTATCAACTAAATCGTCGGCAAAAGAATTAGCCCAGCAAATTGTAAAAGCTAATATTAATATAATATATTTATTTGACATATTATTTATTTAAGTTAATGGATTATTATTTATTTTTATGTTCACTGTTTACTGTTCACTATTCAAAAAAGTTTTCAGTTTCGAGTTTTTAGTTTCAAGTTTGTTCATTGTCATAAATAGTCATACGATTGTCAGCATTTGTAATGTAGTTAGAAAACAATTGTGTGACCATTGTATTAACTATTGTGTGGCTATTGTTATTATTGTTCATTGTTTTCTGATTGACAATTGTTTTATAAAAGTTTCGATTGCGATAATTGATTGTTCTTCGCTATAGCAACGGGAATCGCACAAATCTCCGTTAATTTCTATATAAGGTATATTATTTTTACTATTAAGACGATTAGGGAGTCCAAAGCGATTATTTGAATTTCGACTACAAGTTTTTGCGTCGTGATAAATAATTCCGTCAATTGAAAAATCGAACATTAACTTTTCAAGTACTTTTTGTTTTTCTTCGTCGGAGCGGACAATAAAAAGTTTACAATACGCCAATGCAGATGATTGGAATGGTTCTTTTGGGTCTAAATCGTCGAAAATCCAGCTATTGCAATAAGTTGATGCCACAATGCAAGTATCTATACTTGCAAATAATTTTGCCATGCTACTTAATTTGTACCAAAGTGGCATTCCATCCCAATAAATTCTTAATTTTTCAGATGGTACTGCTCCAATATTATTTTTAATTCTTTCTTGCAATTCGGCTAATAATATTTTATAATAATCAACAGCATATTGAGTTCCACGCATTACAACAATAGGTCCCATGTGTATTGCCGAATCGAAAAAATTAATTGGTGAAGGTTTGTGCATTGCAGTTTCTAATACTTTGCGCCATAACACACAACCATCATGCGATAAACGAACTGTTTCGCGAAATTTATCTAAATCAAATTTTTGTTCTGTTACTTTTTCAAGTTCAGGCACTAAATCTTTAAATTGATTTGCAACACTATTAATAATTGATGGAGTTAATTCATTAATCCACAATGGAGTATTAACTCCTAAAACGGGTACATTAAAATGTTTTGCATAATACATAAACCAATCGCCAACTTCGTGGCATTGATTTGTATTATAAACTAAAATATCGGGTTTTGGAACTGATTTAAATCCACTTTTTTGTAATGGAGTTTCATTTTGTAAAAAAGCACCTATATCACTAGTAAGATAAGAACAAATCTCGGGCGAATAACCGTGTGCAACAGCAGTTGGAATATATTTGTCGGCAGTTTTACTTGCTCCGAGCATTGCACCATGATTTTCGGGAAAATATACTTCGAATCCCATTGAATACAAAAGTTCAGCAGGACCAACACTTGTACACCAAGCAATTTTTTTATTTCTGGTATCAACAGCTTCTTTTAATCGGGCAAAATAGCAGTCCATTGTTCTGCGAAGCTCATTTGCCGATTGTAATTTTATTATTTTACTTTGAGGTTGATTCATAATTTAAAAATTAGGATTTATTTATTATTGATTACTAACTGCTTACTACCAATGTTACTTTGTTTGTTATTGTTGCAGGAAAAGAATAATGCAATATCGGTTAATGCATAAATTAATAATTGATAATTGTGTTTCATTTAATGCCCAGTTAATTTTTTATTTATTAACTCACGAAATTTTTCTGTTATTTCAATAGCTTCTTTAACTTCTTCATCAGTAGGTAATACAGTTTCATCAGGATATCTTATTTCTATTGCATAATTTTCTATTTTAGATGCTATTTCGTACCACTCTTCCGAAAACTCATCTTTTATGCTTATTAAATTAAGCAAATATTCAAGGCTATGCTTCTTTTTAAAATCAATTTCAAGATATGTAAGAAATCCTTTTAAATACTTCTCAACTGCTTGTTGACAATGAAAACAAATCATTTCTTTATATTCGGGTAAATGCAGGTAAATGATTTTGGCGGTACCTAAATCATGATCGGCTATTTTAATCCAACGTGCAATATATTTATTATTATTTGTCATATACTATTTTTCCATTAGCTAAAATTTCTCTTGTAAACGAATAACTCATATCAATATTACCATACAGTTCGTCTTTGGTAAATACAAGTATATCTAATGGAAACATGAATTTAAATGGACGTAATATCTTTCTGAGTTCTATTCCCCTTTTATATCTTGGCATCTCTGATTTTTTAACTACAAGCAAATCCAGATCGCTATTTTCAGTAGCAGTACCATTGGCATATGAACCGAAAAGAATTATTTTTTCGGGCTGATAGAGGGTTACTATGCTATTTATTACTTCGCCTATCTGTTGCTGCGTTATCATAAATTATTTTTGATTTGAGAATACAAATATATTGCTAAATTTTATTATTTTGCTTTTAACTTGATATATACTTTGAACGGATTAAATTATTACATTGTTAAAGATAGTCATACAATTATCAGCATTTGTAATGCAGTTAGAAAAAAATTGTGTAACTATTGTGTTAACTATTGTGTAACCATTGTTATTATTGTTGAAAGTTAATTATTTTTCCAAACAGGTTTACGTTTTTCTATAAAAGAATTTATACCTTCATTTGCATCAAAAGTTTGCATTAAATCTTTCACAAATAAGTCGTTAAAAGCAGGAAGAATTTTAAGCATAAAATAATCGAATGATGCACGTGCAGCTTGAGTTGCATAACGTAATGACGAAGCACTTTTAGGGCAAATATTTTTTGTTATCCAAGCATCAATTTCACGTTCCATTGTTTCTCTATCTTCGAAAACATTATTCAATAAACCTAATTGTTTTGCTTCATCGGCAGAAATTATTTTACCTGTTATTAAAAGTTCTTCGGCTTTTGCATTTCCAATTTTTAGAGGAAGTATAATAGAAGCAGGGGGAGCAAAAACTCCAAGAATAATTTCGGGTTGCCCTAATTTTGCAGTTTTATCGGCAAATAAAAAATTACACATTAAAGGCAATTCTAATCCACCGCCTAAACACTGTCCGGAAATTTTTGCTAAAGTAGGAATATGCAAATCAATAATTGTAAAAAATATTTTGTGAAATGTTTCAAGCATTTCAGCCGCTTTTTCTTTAGTATGTTCTTCTACGCTTGCACCAAAAGAAAAGTTTTTCCCGGCACCTTCAAAAGTAATAAGTTTAATGTTATTATTTGTTTTAAAGGATTGCAGTAACAGAATTAACTCATTCATCATAACATTATCCAAAACATTACCCTTTCCATCGTCAAGTATTATTCTTGAAACTGATTTTTCATGAGTATATTCAACTTTAATTTTTGTCATAAGGAAAATGTTTATAGTTTTTAGTTTACTGTTTATTGTTTACTGTGGTTAATGAAATTTTGTGCCTTTGATTTCAGATTTTCTAAGATAGGTAATTAATCCGCTTATTTTGGAAATTAATTCTTCGCAAATTAAACGAGTAGTTTCAAATTCGTTATCAGAAATAAATTTCCAATCTTGTGCTCTGTATAATTGTGAATGACATTCACAGGCAGAACCGTAAGCAATGCTTAAGAAATTTACAAATTCTTTATTGCCACTTCTTCCAAAACCTTCTGCTATATTATCCATTACTGAACCTGAGGAAGATCTAATCTGATCTTTGAATCTAAAATCTTTCAGAAAAGGTCCCTTTTCAGTAATAAAAAAAATATTATTACAAAGTTTTCTGGCAATCTGCCAACATTCTATTTCTTCAAATTTACTGAACGTAGCCATTTCTTTTTAACAATAAACCGTAAACAATAAACGGTGAATTTATTTATACTTTTTGATAATTTGGTGAAGTTACTTCAATTAATTCGTCGTTCCATTCATGTCCCTGTGCTAAAAGTTGACGAATTTTAATAAAGTTAACTTCTCGGTTGTCTTTAGGGCCATCATTAAAAGCACGGAAGCCGGCTTTTCCTTCTGTGGTCATATTTAATGCTAACCAATCTCTATGGCTTTCTTTATTCATATCCCAGAAAACAAGTTTGTGTACCCTTAGAGTATTAATTGTTTTGCTCAAGCAGTTTGGCATGGTATAAAGTAATTTGGTGCAACATTTTTCAACAGCTTCGTCTAAAGCAGTCAAATCAACAACTCCTGATTTCATAAGTTCTTTGCCCTTTGCTAAATCTTCACCAGTTTTTGACCTGCCATAAACAATTTGACCTTGAACATCAACCCATTTGTCAACTATAACCATTGGATTTGCTATATATTTTCCATTAACTTTTAATGCAGGAACAACTTCAGTTAATAAACCCATACGATATGCTTCATGAGCTGACCATGGATCACAAACAGTGCAAGAATACATTGCATTTTCAATTCCAACATAAAGAGGTAAAAAATCGGTTGAGCCCCCAATTGGAGCAGATCCGTGTTTTGGACCAGCTTGACCAAAACGAGCTAAATCTTGTGAAATAGAAAAATCGCATGCCATTCCAATTTCTTGGCCGCCTCCTATTCTCATTCCGTTTACGCGGCAAATTACCGGTTTATCGTTCATTAAAATTGAAGAAACCATGTCGTTGAATAAACGCATATATTGTTTATATTCCTGTGGGTTTCCTGAATAATATTCAGCGTATTCCTTGGTATTCCCACCGGTGCAAAATGCCTTATCACCAACGCCTGTAAAAACAATTGCTACAACGCTTCGGTCGTTTGAAGCTTGTCGCATTGCAAGAATTACTTCTTTAACTGCGTTGGTTGTATAAGAATTATACTGACCTGGATTATTTAAAAATATCCAAGCATTGAAAAGTCCATCAATGGGATTACCATTTTTATCTTTTGCAGGACGTTTCTCGAAAAGAATTTCCTTGAAATTAATTTCTACTAAATTGTGGTTTACTAACATAATTATAAGATTTTAGATTTATATTTAAAAAGTTTATTGTTCACTGTTCAAAAAAGTTCAAAAAATGTTTAAAAAAGTTCATTGTTCTATGTTCAAAAAAGTTTAAAAAAGTTTATTGTTCAATGTTTAATTAAAATCAGGTACTAATATTGAACGTTTTTTATATTTATGTTCTAAAGTATTTTTAAACACTTCATTTATTTTAGACATTGGAAAAGTTTCAACAAAATCTTCAATTTTTAATTTACCTGAAGCAATTAAATCAACAACTTCGGGATAAAGTTCTGGTTTACAACCCCATGTTCCAATTAGTTTTGCATCAAAAGCCATTAAATTACTAAGTCTTACATCGGGTTTATCCATAGTAAATCCAACAATTGACAATGTTGATGTAAATGTAATTAAATTAAACGCAAGCTCCTGTCCTGCTTTTGTTCCGGAAACTTCAAAAATTTTCCATCCAAAACGTGATGCTCCGATTTGTTTGACAATTTCTCTTATAGAATCTTTTACTGCTCTAATATCTAATCCTTTAACATTAATTGTAGCATCTATTCCATTTTGTTTTGCAGAGTTAAGTTTATCGTCATCAATATCTAAAGCAATAACTTTAGCACCTAGTATTTTTGAAATTAATGCAGCATAAATACCTACACCACCAATTCCAATTACAATTGCTAAATCGCCAGATTGAAGTTCTGATTTTTTTACAACCTGATAAGGTGTAGAAATTGCATCGGCAATAACCGACAATTGCTGAATTGAATATTTTTCTAATACTTGAGCGGGAACCGGACAAAGATATTTTGCAGGGACTTTAATATGCGAAGCAAACCCACCATTAAAATCATTGCCCGGCATTAGTTGTTTTTGACAAATATTACTACGTCCTTTTTTGCATAACTCACATTCGCCACAAGGCAAAACAGCAGGAATTATAACATTTTTTCCAATCCACTCTGATGGACCTGCTACAACAGTTCCACTTATTTCGTGACCTAAGGTTAATGGCAATTCTTTTTTTGTTTTCACTCCAAAATACCAAAAGCTTAAATCGGTATGACAAACACCGCATCCGGCAATTTTAACAATTGCTTCGCCTTCGGCTAATTCGGGAATCGGACTTTCTACAAGTTTAAAATCGGCTTTAAGTTCGGTCATTTGCCAAGAGTACATTTTATTTTCCATACATTTTATATTTATTATTGTTTAATGTTTAAAAAAGTTCACTGTTCATTGTTCAATAGACATGGTTCATTGTTTAAAGTTATTAAATTATTTCTTTTTACAAGTACCATTTTTATGAGATATAGCGTTAACTAAATTTGTAAAAGTCAAATTTAAAGGAGTTCGTATATAATGTTTTCTACCGTATTCAACAATTTTACCATTCATATAATTAATTTCAGTTTCTCTGCCACTAATTAAGTCAATTGCTAACGAAGGCATATGATTTCCGGCAGCTTCCAAATATCTGATACCGAGTTTAACAAAATTATCGGGTAATTTAATTTCTTCGGCTTTAGCAACTTCAACAGCTTCGTATAAAATTTGTTCAACAATTTCGAGTGTATCTGGGTGGTCCATAGCTTCTTTCATTGTAAGTTTAGAAATTGCACAAAGGGGACTTAATGCAGCATTCAAAATAGTTTTTTCCCAAATTTTATCTGCAATTACAAAAGAGTCGGCTACTTTAGTTTCAAGATTTACACTTGATAAAGTATCAGCAATCCATTTAGCCATTTCTTTTTGAGTATCGTCAACTGACCCTATATAATTTGGAGGGTTAAAGAAACTCAGACTAACAATATTTGGCGACTGGAGGTTACCAGCAAAATTCACTACCATTCTAAAAATTCGTGAATTACCAAAATGATTAACATATTTTTTTCTTATATCAATTCCATTTTGAGCGCTTAAAAGAAATAAATCTTTCTTTTTGCTTTTTTCAAGTTCATCTAAAATGCCATCAACATGATATGCTTTTACTGCACAAATTAATAATTCAAAATCATGCTCAAGAAGTTCAGCAATTGAATTGTAAACATGTTTAAAATATGCCTTTTTCTCAATTTTTCCGATTAATTCAATACCATTATTTCGGATTAAACTTAACTTCTCGCGATCGAGGTCGGTAATAGCAACTTCGCAATTAGCTTCAACAAAGTGTACAGCTAATGTTTGTCCAATAGGACCTAATCCAATAATGCCAATAGAACTTGATTTTTTATCCATATTTATTTATCGTTTTTTGTTCACTGTTCATTGTTTAACGTTTACTGTTTATTGTTTTACGTTTATAAAATTATTCTAGCATCAACTGCACAAACTTTATCTTTATATGCAAATATAGGATTAATATCTAATTCTTTTATTTCGGGGTTTTCGGTAACTAATTTTGATACACGTTGTAAAACATCAGCCAACATATTTTTATTTACACCTTCGCTTCCTCTATAACCATTAATTAATTTTACAGCTTTAATATTATCGAGCATTTCATTTGCTTCGGTATTTGAAACAGGTGTAATATTAAATGTAACATCTTTAAAAATTTCGACAAATATTCCTCCCAAACCAAACATAATTACATGTCCTAATCCTTGCTCTTTTTTAGCTCCCACAATCAATTCGAGTGCCTTTAGTTGTTGTTTTTGAATAAAGAATTTTAAATTATTTACCTTAAATTTTTGTTGCATTTCTTGAACTACTTTTATAACCTGCTCATTGTTACAAACATTTAACACAACACCACCTACATCGCTTTTATGTATTATTTGGTCGGAATCGGCTTTAATAACAACAGGGAAGCCAATTTTATTTGAAGTAATTATTGCTTCGTCAGAATTTTTTACTACAGCCCAGTCGGAAAGTGGAATATTGTATGAATTTAATATTGAATATACTTCAAATGCTGTTAATACTTCTCGTTTTTCAGATTTTGCATTCTCTATTATTTGGTGTGCAATATTTGGTTTTGTGTCGGTATAATTATTAATTTCCCCTTTATCTTTTGAGCGTAAATAATGATATTTTACCATTGCTGATAGAGCTTTTGCGGCAGTCTCTGCAAAATCGAAACAGGGGATAAATCCTTTTTTTAAAATATTTGAAGTTTCGTACCATTTTTTCTTATCTGTCATATAATTACAAACAATTGGCTTTAAGTTTTTCTTTGATGCTTCTGCAAACTCACGGGCAACGCTTTCGCAATCAACAAAAGGAGGTGTAACAAAGTTCACATAAACGCTGTCTATATTTTTTTCATTAAGCATTACTTCAAATGCACTTTTAAAGTGAGATGCACAAGCTGTAGCAACAACATCAAGAGGATTATTTATTGATGCCTGTTCGAGCATTGTAGTTTTCAAAATATCTTTTGCACTTTGTGATAACTGCGGAATTTCTAATCCGTTGCTTGATAATTCATCAATTGCTATAACAGCAGGTCCGCCAGTATTTGTAATAACACCAACTTTATTTCCTTTTGGAATTGGTTGATAAGCAAAAGCGACAGCAGCGTTACATAAATCTTCGAGATTATTAAAAGATAAAATTCCAACTTTTTTAAAAACCACTTCCATTGATATACTTCCGGATAATCCGCCAATATGCGAGCGTGAAGCTTCGGCACCTTTGTCGGTTCTTCCGGCAGTCATTGCAAGAATTGGTTTTTTTGCAGTAACTTCAGAAGCAATTTCCATAAATTCTTTAGGATTAGTAAGACTTTCGACATAAAGCACAATAGCACGTGTTTTTTCGTCGTTGCCATAATAACGAATAATCTCGGGAATAGAAACATCGGATGCGTTGCCGTTTGAAGTGTACATTCGAATACCAATTCCCCAATCGTAAAATGCCTGCATAATAACAGCACCAACCCCACCGCTTTGAGCAACAATAGAAATAAAGCCATCTTCGGGGAAAGTGAAAGTAAAGTTGCAATATGTTTTAAATTTAGGGTCAGAATTAATTGTTCCCTGGCAATTTGGACCAATAATTCTAATTCCGTATTTTTTTGCCCGAGCCATAAAATCATCTTCAAGTTTTTTTCCATTTTCGCCCATTTCTTTAAAGCCCGCAGTATTTATTATTATTGCTTTAACGCCTTTTTTACCGCAATTTTCGACTTCTTCGGGAACCATGGTGGGTGGTATAACAATGTTCACTAAATCAACTTCGCCAGGAACATCAAGAATAGATGGATATGCCTTTAACCCACGAATATTATCAACTTTTGGATTTATCGGATAAATTGGACCAGTATATCCATAATGAAGTAAATTTTTTATAATTACATTTCCAATGGATAATTCTTTAACAGATGCACCAATTAAGGCAACAGATTTTGGTTCGAAAAAATAACTCAAGTCGTTGTTAATCATATATAAAAGTTAAAAAAAAATAAATGTTTGAGTTCAAATTTACATAAAAATTTACAAAAACAATGTATATATTTAAACTTAATCTTTTTATAACCATTTTTTTTCTGTTTCAAACTGAGTTCTCATGGCACTGACTGAATTAGTATTTTCTTCATTATATAGTTGTTTAGACAGACTGTCATTTTTTAGAAAATAATATTCAGCTTTTTCTTTTTCGCCTATTTTAATTTTTTAATCGGACAATAGTGATTCAAAATCAACAACTTGTTCGCCATTAAATTTTAAAAGATTAAGAATCTCTGTTTTGCCAACTCCTGTCATACCTCCAATTACAATTATAGGAAATTTATTTTCAAAATATTTTAAAACATAATTTCTATAACTTTTATATCCGCCGTTAAGTAAATAAACATTATATCCAGCCATTTCGAGTAGCCATACCATATTTTGACTACGTAAACCACCACGCCAGCAATGTATTCTAATATTTTTATCGAAAGTAAAATTGTTAACGCTTTCAATAAAATTAACAAGTTTAGATTGAACTTTTTCTAATCCGATTTTAATTGCTTCGCTGCTGCCTTTTTTAAAATATGCAGTTCCAACAATTGCACGTTCTTCGTTTGTGAATAATGGTAAATTAATTGAATTTGGTATATGTCCTTTGTCAAACTCAATGGGCGAACGAATATCAAAGATTGGAAATGACAATGATAAAAAAGTAACAACATCAACACTATTTGGCATTTTTAATTTATTTGTAAAATCAAAAATAAATTAGGTGATATATTTTCCATTCATTAACTCTAATCCAAAAACAGTTATATCATCTGTTTGTTCATAAGAAGTGCCTGTATTAATATCTTTATGTTCAGTCCATTCAGAAAGAACTTTTTCGAGATGATTTCCTTGCTCTTTTATCGGTAAATTAGAAGTTTCTGCTATTAATCGTTTAAATGGCTTATACATAAATTTCTTCCCTTTTACACCTCCAAACTGGTCGGCAAATCCGTCTGAAAACATATAAATTCTATCACCAGTTTTCAAATTAACAATATGATTAGTAAAATCGTTCATTTTCTCATAAATTGACACAGGCATTTTGTCGCCTTTTATTTCTTCTATATTATCAAAAACCTTAAGGTTTTGAATTTCTGAAAGTTTATTACCTTGCTCCAAAACCTTAAGGTTTGAATTACGGATAATATACAACGGATTATTTGCTCCGGCAAATTGTAATTCTAATGTTTTAACATTAATTACACATAACGACATATCCATCCCGTCTTTCTGTTCACCCGAAATCCCTTTTTGTTTCAGAGTATCAATAATGTATAGACGTAAATGATTAAGTACCTGATTTGCTTGAGTAACATCCGATTTTCTAACTATTTCATTTAAAAATGAAACACCTAACATTGACATAAAAGCTCCAGGTACGCCATGTCCGGTACAATCGGCTACTGCAACAATTAACAAGGTGGCATGCCCCATTGTTGTTATTTGAGTAGTCCAAAAAAAGTCGCCTGCAACAATATACTTTGGTTTAAAAATCAGAAAATATTCTCCCAACATGTGTTCAGCAGAATCATTTTCTATTGGTAAAACAGCACGTTGAATGCGTAAAGCATAATTTATTGATGCCTCTATTTCTATCTTTTGTTCAGTAAGTTTATCTCTTTGTAATGTTATTTCTTCATTTTGTTGTACAATTTGTTTGTTTTGCGATGCAAGTAATTCGTTTGCTTTTCGTTTTTGCCTGTATTGTCGTGCAATTAAAATTATTGAAATTATAAATATCAAAATAAAGAAAAATGCTGCAAAAATTATAATTCGCTGTGTTTTCGACTCTGCTGTTTTAGTTTTAAGCTGTTCTTCGCCTAATTGTTTTTGTTTATTTAAAAGTTGAATTTCCTTATCTTGTTTTTCGGTTTCATATTTTATACTTAAGTCATTCAGTTCTTTATTATTTTGATTTTGGGCTTCGTCATGTTTTTTGTAATATTCTTTTGCTTTTGCACCTTCACCTATGCACGTATAAGCTTCAGAAATAAATATATAATTCTTTGAAGTTAAATCTTGTAAATTATATTCATTTGCTATTTCCTGACTTTTCAATAAGTAACTAAGACTATTTTTACATTGTTGTTGAAAAAGTAAACTATAACCAAATGAAGATAAAATGGATGCCTCTAATTCTTTTGATTGAATTTTTTCAGAAATCAATAAAGCGTTTTTAAGATACTGGTTAGATTGAACATTGTTACCCATATCTATAGAAACTAATCCTAAATTTTTAAGAGATTCTGCTTGCTTCGATAAATTTTCATCCTCTTTACTCAATAAATAAGCTTTTGAATATTTTGAAAATGCTGTGTCAAAATTTTGCAAATTAACATACACATTACCAATATTATTATATAAATCTATTTGTGTAACTTTATTTTCTTCAATTTTTAACGCATCAGTAAATGACTTTAATGCTAAATCGTTATTTCCCCAGTCTGCATATAGTATTCCAATGAAATTTAAGCAAGAAGCAAGCCCTGATTTATAGTCTATTTCAGTAAAAATATCTATAGCTTTTGTTACATTTTCAAGGGCAATTTTGTAATTTTTAACTGAGTAATATGCATTTCCTATATTAAATAAAATAATACCTATTCCTTTTTTATCATTTGTAAGCTTTCTAAATGAAAGACTTTTTTTAAAATATTTTATTGCATTTGTGTAATCACTTTTTTCTGAATAAATACTACCAATGGCAGAAAGAGCTCTGGATATTTCAATTGTATCTTTATATGCAGACTGCTTCACAAACGCATTTTCAAACCAAAATAATGAAGAATCAATATTTGAATTTCTTTTATAAAAAGTTCCATAATTATAACTCGCATCTGCTTCACCTTTTACATATTTTAATTTTACTGATAAATTATATGCTTTTTTAATATAAAATAATGACGAATCGGGATTTAAAGATTTATATTCTTTTGAAAGCTTATTGTAAATGTCAACAATGTTATTTTGATTTTTTTCGCTCTTTAGTGCAAAAAACAGACTATCTTTTTTAGTAGAAAAAACATTCTGAATTATAGCTAATAAACTTATTATCAAAAAAATAAACCTCATTACAAATTTTTAATATAATTTGTAATGATAATAAAAAAAAATATAATAATAAAATTAAGACCTTAAGTTTTTTTAAACCTTAAGGTCTAATATTTATTTATATTTATTCGATTATAATATTTTTAATTTTATTAAAGTCGGATTTAATTTTATGAAATTCAATAAATTCGTTAATATCATTATTAAACCAGTTTAAAACTTCATTTCGTTCTATAATAGTTGAATTATTGGAAATTATTGAATTATAAGAAGTCCATGGGTATTTGTCAATATTATCAACAAAATTATGATGAACAGGATTATAGTGTATATAATATATAAGGTTTTTAAAATAAGTTTCGCTTGTTATTTCAATTCTTTTAAAGGGACTATTAAATAATGGTCCGTATCTGTTATATTTTTTATTAATTGCTTTTGTATAAGCGTTAAATAAATTAGAAAAATATTGATGTAAAGGTTTTTTTGTTTCGATACCAATAGTTTTTACTAATAAATGAAAATGATTTCCTAACAAAGCCCAAGCATAAGTTTTACATATATTTGAAATATGTTTTTGATACAATTCCAAAAAGTACTCGTAATTAATATTTTCATGAAATAAATTTTCTCCACGTCGTCCCTTGTTATAAATGTGATAATATTTATCGTATTCGAGATTGGGTTGTTTCATTTTTTAATTTTTTTTTTATTAAAGACCTTAAGGTTTTTTAAACCTTAAGGTCTAAATTAGTTATATTTATTTTTAAAACTTACCAAAAGTTTTAAACTTTTGGAAAGTTGAAAAAAATTATTCGATAATTAACTTTCCCCTATAAACCTTATCGCCCCTTAACTCTACGAAGTAAATGCCGGGTTTTAGGTTGCCTCGTTCAATAACAAATTGTGCGTCATTGTAACCACTCGCAAGATGCGAGCGGTTGCCGGGGGTTTGAGGATTTGTGATTGTGCGTACTGTTTTACCCGTTACATCTGTTATTGTGATTTCGACCTTGGAATTTGAAACTTGGAATTTGGAATTTGGAATTTGTAAATCGGGAATTGCTATTGTAGTACTTTGTGAAAATGGATTCGGATAAATTATTATTTCATTTGTTTCAACATTATACTCAATATTTAAAATCATTTCCACATCTTCCATATTACTGTGTGCATGCGAGTATGGTCCACCATTAGCTTTATTTTCGCTTGTGGGTACGCAATCGTTTGGTGATTTTACTGTAACAAGATATTTTAATCCTCCCTGCGTTGGTGGTACATTTGTAAATGAATGTAAAGTATTTGGTAGCGAATCCAATATTATCCAACCTAAAGCATTAGTGTGGCGGTTAACATAAAATGTATAATACGGAAATCCTTCGTAATCATCCCAAATTAAATTATATGAATTTCCCATACCCTCATTAACTGTTAAGTGAATGGTTTTGTGTAAATCGCTTAAGGGAGATTCATTTCCGCACATATCAACGGCTGAAATTTTATATCTCCATGAACGTACAAATGGATTTGCTACAGGGTCGGTAAACTCACTCATTGATGCATAATGAACAGTATCAACTAATAAATATTGATTTGGCATAGACGATTCCCTGTATATTTTGTAATAATCAATTCCCGAAGAAGCAACTTTTTCCCAAACCACTAAATTTGTTCCTGTAGCCGAATCAACAGTAACCATACATATTGGCTGAATTTGAGGAAGTACCATTTCTATTTGTCCACTGTACATTCCAATACAACCAGCATTATCGGTTACCTGTAAATCGTAAATACCAGTTGGGGCATTTGTTAAATCTTCAGTTGCAAAACCGCCTGTCCAGTTAAAAGTATAAGGCAAACTGCCACCGGAAACTGAAACATAAATTGAACCGTTGCTTGAACTGCAATTTGCATTAACAATTGAATCTAATGTTATTACCGGAGCATTTACATTTTCAATAACAACATTTGTATTCGTGTTTGAAACACAGCCATTGCCATCAATAATTGTAACAGAATAACTTCCTGCCGATAATCCGGTTACAACGTTAGTATGTTCTCCAGTTGACCAGTTTATTGTATAGGGAGTTGTACCACCCATTATCCAGACAGTTGCTGAACCATTACTTCCGCTACATGCTGCAGTTGTAGTTGTAACATTTACGGCAAGTGGCTGGGGTTGGTTTACTGCAATAATTAAAACAGAAATACAATTAGCTGCATCTTTAACCTGAATATCATAAGAACCTGCAACAAGATTTGATATATTTTGTGTTGTATCGCCATTTGACCATAAAAACTGATATGGAAAACTACCTCCAGATACACTTATAGCAATATTGCCAGTACTCCCTCCATAACATAGCACATTAGTAACCGTAGGATTTATAACAGGACCCGAACTTGTTCCTACTGTTGCAAAACTATAGGACATATTACCAGCAGCATCAGTAACTGTTACACCATAAATACCGGCAGCTAAATTTAATGCTGTTGCAAGTGTATCTCCACTTGTCCACTGGAACGAATAGGGTGTTGTACCACCTGTTGGAACCGCAGTGGCTGTTCCGGTTGAATCGGCACAGTTGGTTGGTGTTGATGATGTAGTAAGCGAAATACAATTGGCAGTAGAAACATTTACAATTACACTATCAGTTGCAGTGCAACCATTATCGGTAACAGTTACTGAATATGTTGTGGTTACCGCAGGTTGTACGGTAATCCATGCTGTTGATGAACCGTTATTCCAATGGTATTGCTGATGTAAACCGGCATCTAATGTTACCGTTTGTCCTGCGCAAATGTTGCGGTCGGGGCCAAGGTTAACTGAAACAGCAGGAGCAAAGAAAACATTAAGTACAGTATCAAGCACTATATTACACCCCGTTGCTGTATCTATAGCAGAAATTGTAAAAGGAACCAGACCCGACAAACCGGAAATATTGAAGTTTAAAGTATCTGAATTTCCAATTTGTGGTAAATGATAAGTATCGCCAAATGCTAACAGCTGGTAACTAATGCCGGGTTGGGAGTTAATTATTTCTAAAGTGGAAGATGTACCTGAACAAATAGTATCATTGGATATTGAAACAGAAATAACAGATTTTTGGTAAATAGTTATACAAGGGTTATCGAGCCAGTTACTGTTATCGGTAGTTGCACCAACTAAAAATGTAATTTTTACAACTGAATCTAATGGGAAAACAATTCCTTCATTTACAAGAGACAGATTATAATTAAATAAAATAGTTTGATCAGAAATATTCGTAGCACAATATCCAACAGAATCTGAAGAAAGAAAAACCTTATAATGATATTGAGCAGCTACAAATGAAAAAGGAGCCTTTAATATCAATGTGTCTATATATGTATCTGAAGAGTTTGCAAGTATAATATTGACATACGAATCCGGCCCATCAACTCCTGATGTGAAATTACTTAACCAAAGGCGATTCCCATTCGGGAGATCCATTTTTACATGGGATGACCTACCCCAGGTTGAAGCCATATTGTCTCCATCCCATTCAAGAACAACTTTACTTGTATTATCCGGTATAATTCCTTCTCTGCTTAAACGACCTTCAGCATTAGTAACAAAAGCATTCATTTTTCCACCCGAAATATTTGCAGTAGCTAAAGCTTCTTCAAATGTCCATCCCTGCGGTATCTGGTTATCATTCAAATCGTGGCATTCGGAGGTAAAAATCATGGGATTTTGCTCTTCGTATAATGCTTGTATTTCCTGGGCGTTTAATGCCCGGTTGTATATGCGGATGTCGTCAATTATACCGTTAAAATAACAAGAATTATTACTGAATTTACCAATTGTGATAAGAGGTGATGACACAGAATTTACAGTGCCAGTATAATCAAGGACTCCATTTACATACAACTTCATTACATTATTTACATCTTGTGTAACAGCAACAAAATACCATGTGTCAGATTGAATAAATTCAAAATCACTTTCAACTACATTAGGAGGAACAGAACCTGCTTTTAATTCTAACTTACTATCAAAATCAACATCATATAATTGCATCCAATTATTATTTCCACCTTCATCTATGATGTATAAATTCGAACCACCTGCAACTGTATAAGGTTTAATCCATGCTGTTTTAGTCTGAACTGAAGTCAAATTAGTAATAGTTGAATTATCTATTGAATTACTAACCCCATCAAAACTATACGCCTTCCCAGCATTCCCAAACCTATCAGTTGTAAGCGTAGCACCGTTTACAGTACCGTCATTCCCATTTCCGCTTTCATCATTTGCGTTACCGTTGAAGGGATAATATGCAACAAGGCCATTTTGAAGGTTTACATTAGAAATATCTGCAATATTTACAACAGTTAGATTTGTCGTAACAATACTATCGCAACCAAGTGAAGTAAGCAAAGTATCGATATATGTACCTGTAGAATCGTAAATACTTGAGCCTATCGATACGGAACCGCCATGACAGACTGTGGTATCAACGGTAACCGCAACATCGTTGCAGGTGTTTTTAACGCAACGAACGCTAAAGCCGTACGTCTTATAGTTGGTGCCCCTGTACACGGTAGCGAGGCTGTAACTCCAACCCCGAAGCCAAGCGTACGTAACAGAGAACTCCGTAGCCGACCACCAGTTGCCGACTTGGCCGGCATCGTAGAACGAGCCAACGTAACTGCGTTGGCCGCCCGGAAGGGATGTGAAACCGCTGCTATTGGTGGCACCTGTGTTTGGGCTTGCCCAGTGCGTTGTGCCGGTTTCTTTAAGTTTGCCGCCGATATCAGTGCCTACCCAACCCGTGGCAATAGTATCTACTGTATTATCAAGGTATTTTTCCATAATGTTCCATTCCGAATCAGTAGCTACGTGCCAGCCAACCGGAGCAATTTTGCGGTTGTCGTTTACTGCATACCAGTTGTATAGCGAGCTATATGTCTCTGCATATAAAGAAGAATCATTATTGTAGTAACACAACGCTCCTGTGGTCAAATTACTCCATGTTGTAACATTTGTTACATTTGGTATTACCGAACCATCTCTGTATTTTGCAGCATTCAGGTTCTCTGCCATCCACCACTGGTTGCCGATTTTTACAATGGGGTAATTCTGGCAGTCGCGGCCATCGTGAATGAATTTGTTTATTGTATCGGTTACGGTTTGCCCGGGCGAGAAAACAAAACCAATGGCAGGCACTCTTACACTTTCGTAACCTGCCGAATCTATAGCAACCCAAAACGTATCAGTTGCAATTAAATTTACTGTGTAAGTAGAAATATAACCAATAGTATGTGCAGTATCTGATAATAAAAGGGTTCCTGCAATAGGGCTATCGTACCAATTGTAAATTTCGCTGCTATCGGCACCGGAGGCGGTGAGGGAAAGGGTGCCGGGGCCGCAGATAGAAGTATTTTGAGTTGATGGTGGTTGAACGTCTGTAGTTGTAAATATCCAACCAGTATTATTTCCTCCATCTGTTGAATTTGTTGCATTAAATGTTGCACCGCCTGTTGCTGTTGAATATGAAATATCACAATAATCTACTGTAATTGTTCCTGAGGCACAAGAAATAGTCCAACCTGCTGCAGATGTTCCTTGCAAAACTATCAAATTTCCTGTACTTCCACTAATTGTTGAAGAAGTTATAGTTTGGTTTGTTCCATCTTCAAAGAAAAATGCGTGAGCATTTGTTCCAATATCTTTAATATTATTAAAAGTATTTGAATTGTAAATACGATTGCCACCTATAGCAGTTCCTCTATCAAACCAAAGATCATAATAAGTTTCTCCTCCTCCTTTAAAACTATTAGTATAATTTGAAACATCTGTAATTTTTATTGTAGAAGTACCGCAATTTAAAGTTAAATTTGTTGTGTCTGTGCAATCCCAAACAGTTCCAGTTCCTGTAAGCTCCCAAGTTCCTGAACCCATAATGATGGTGCGAGTAGAGGAATATGAAGAATTAAAAGATGCACAAGTTACGTTTTTATTATTGGCATTAAAGGTTCCATAAGGTATCTCAATAGAACTTGTCGTTATTAAATCATCGGCTAATTGATATATTTCACTACCACCTTGAGTAGTTCTTAAAATAGAGTGAAGAGTTATTCCATTTGAAGTGATTATGCAAGTTCCAGATGTAATATGAAAAGAAATAACACCAGTAAAATTCATTGTCATATTTGAACCAAAAGTAAGTAATGTTCCCCAAATGTTTAAAGGCTGATTTCCTGCAAAAGTTCCTGTAAATCCAGTGAAATCAGCATTTTTACATAACATATTAACCTGACTCAAAGTTACTGTAACTGCTCCACTTGCCGAATCAAAAAATACATCATCAGAACTAGTAGGAACAGCCGCACCCCCAACTCCTCCAGAAGTAGTTGCCCATTTTGTGCCAGCAGTTGCATCCCATGTATCTGTTCCTCCAACCCAATAGCGATCAGCAGCATTTGCATTTAATACTAAACCAAAAATTAGTATAACAAATAAAATTGTTGTTAAAAGTTTTGTTTTCATATTGTTATTTAGTTTAAAATTTATAAAGTTAAAAGTTGTAAACCTTAAAATGTTTTTTGTTAAGAAATTAGGATTTTTCATATAAATTTAATATAATGGTTAATAATTTGTATATTTGTAAAAAAAATATTCATTATGACTACAGCATACCATATTAAAGCAAACGAACTTTCAGTTGATTTTATTAATGCGTTAAAGACCTTGTTCAGAGATAAAGATCTTTTTATCACGGTAGAGGCGGAAATGGACGAAACAGAGTATCTTCTTGCGAGCGAAGCCAACCGCAAGATGTTGCTCAGTCGCATAAAAGATGTGGAAAAAGGTAAGAACATGGTTACTGTTAACCTCAATGACCTGTAAGTAATATGCGGGAAATTATTTTTCAAAAAGATGCTCTGAAAGAATACAATGACTGGAAAAAGACGAACAAGAAAGTTAGCCGGCATATCAAGCAACTTATTGAGGATATTCAAACCAAGCCTTTTGAAGGTATCGGCAAGCCCGAACCGCTCAAGTACGACCTGAAAGGATGCTGGAGCAGACGAATTACCAAAGAACATCGCCTCGTTTACAAGGTTACCGGTGAGTACATTATTATAGTATCTTGCAAATATCATTATTAAAATTTAAAGTTTAAAAAAGTTCAATTACAATTTATTATTTATTATTGTTTAAAAAAGTTTATTGTTATACATAGTTATTTAATTGTTTAATTTTAATCTGTGAATCTGTGGCTATTTTTTCCATAAAATTACATTTTTTTTAATAATTCCAACATATTATCTTTATTTCTGACCGATAAGGGAATTTGTGCATTATCTTTTAACAAAATATAACCACCATCGGCTTTTTCAAACGATTTAAAATAATCCATATTAATAAGATGCGATTTGTGTGAGCGGAAAAAGTTATAGGAACATAACATTTCATCGTATTCTTTTAATGTTTTGGAAACTAAAATTACTTTTTGGTCGGTTAAATAAAAGCGGGTATAATTAACATCGGCTTCGAGGCGTATTATTTCATTAAGTTCAACAACTCTAATGTTTTCGCAGGTAAAAAGAACAAGGCGTTTTTCTTTTTTAGAAAGATTATTTATATTGTTAAATAAAGTATCTAACCGGCCCTCAATACTTTGTAAATTTATTGTTTGGGTGGCCTTTGAAATAGCATTTTTAAGTTCTTCAATCTGAATGGGCTTTACTAAATAATCAATGGCACTAAAACGAAAAGCTTCTGTAGCATATTCGTTATAAGCAGTAAGAAAAATTAATTTAAAATTAACCGGTTTTATCGTTTTTAAAATATCGAAACCAGTACCATCGGGTAATTTAATATCGAGCAAAACAAGTTCGGGTTTTGTTTCAGAAATAAGAGAAATAGCATTTTTCACATTGGTAGCCCAGCCAATTAAATTTATTTCGGGGCAAAACTGTACAAGTTTTTTCTCGATGCTAATTTTAACGTTTTCTTCGTCTTCTATTATTATTGTTCTTAACATAATGAAGTTTATTGTTCAAAAAAGTTCAAAAAGTTTACTGTTTACTGTTCACTGTTTACTGTTTACTGTTTACTGTTCACTGTTTACTGTTCACTGTTCACTGCCAACTGCATTGTTCTATGTTTAAAAAAGTTCAAAAAATGTTTATTGTTTGTTGTTCATTTTTTTTTATTTGATTAAGTAATTTAAAAGGTAAGTTAATTTTAATTTTTGTACCTGTATTATTTGGAGGCAGGCAATAATTATTGATTGCGATTTTGTACTTTGTTTTTCGATTAGACATGGAAGCTAATCTTTCTGCTATAATTTTATGGGAAAGTTGCATGCAATCTGATTTTTTTGACTTTGTTTCATCAAGTTGTGAAATTCCAGTACCGTTGTCGCAAATCTCAATACATAAAACATTATTATTTTTTTGTACTTTAACAATAATTTCACCCTTGTAATTTACTCCCGAAAAAGCATGTTCAATACAATTTTCAATAATAGGTTGAACTAACATTGGTGGTATGCAAACAGATTCCTGATTAATTGATGCATCAACATTAAATTGGCAGGTGAACAATTCACCGTAACGCAATTTCTGTAAATTTACATATTGTTGTAACATTTTGAGTTCGGTTTGCAAAGAAATAAAATTTTTTCTTGAACTTTCAAGAATATTTCTGATTAAATGCGAAAATTCTGATATATATATTGAAGTTTCTTCGGGTTTATTTTTATACAAATGTCCTTCAATTGAAGCTAAAGTATTATGAATAAAATGAGGGTTCATTTGTGCTTGTAGAAATTTTTGCTGTAATTCTAAGTTTTTATATTTCAAATTCAAATTCTTTTTCCTGTAAAACAGAAAAACAACAATGGCAGTGAACATTATTATAACAAAGATAAGAATAAAATATTCTCTGTCACTTTTCATTTTTAATTTTAAAATTTGAGCGAGATTTTGCTCAAGATTAATCCGACTATATTCTTTTACATTTGTTAGTTGGAGTTTTGTTTTATTTAATTCATTAATTAATTTATCATTTTCGTGATTATATTTCTGGTAATAATCGAAAGCTTCATTTTGATTACCTGCACACATATTAGCATGAGCCAACATTATATAGTCATCGGCTATAACATTATTGTAATTAATTTTTATCGCATTTTCAAGACTCTTTTTTAAATAATAAACAGCCGAATCGCATTTTCCCTGAAACGTATAACTATAACCAATAGCATGAAAAACATTTATTTCCAGTTCTTTGCTTTTTATTTGGGAGGAAAGTTTTTTTGCCCTTATAAAATGGTTATTTGCATTTATAAATTCGTTTCTAAAAGTATAAATTAATCCTATATTCTTTAGTGCATTAGCAATATTTTCAGTGTCATTTATTTGCTCACTGTAGTTTAAGGCATTTTTATAAAAATTCAGTGAATTTTGTTGCATACCACCAATGCTGTATATATTACCAATATTGTTATATGCATTAATCATACCCACATAATTATCGTCTTTAGTTTCAATATCTAATGATTTCTGATAATACGAAAGTGCTTTTTCATAGTCTTCAAGCGATTCATAAATAATGCCTATTGAATTAAAACATGATGCTTTACCTTGTTCAAAATTGAGATTATCAAAAACACTTAGTGCTTTATTAAAATTTATTAATGCAGTATCAAATTGTGATTGGTCTAAATACACATTTCCAATATTAAATAAAGTAATTGCAGCACCTTTTTCATCCTTTATTAAATGTTTAAGTCGAAAAGAGTGTTTGAAAAAAGTTAGCGATTTTGAGTAATTACCCATTTCATAAAAAGTATTTCCAAGTGCATTTAATGAACGGGCTATTTCTATTTTATCGTTAAGTTTTCTTTTAATTTTAAGTGATTCGACATGAAAATAAATTGCCTTATCAAATTTTCTTAAAGTCTTATAAATAATTCCTAATTGATAAAGAGCATGAGATTCTACTTTTTTGCTTTTTAGAATTAATGCATCTGAATATGCTTTTTTTGCAATAATTAAAGCTGAATCAGGATTTGTAGATAAATATTTTCCTGAATTTTTAATTTCTTTTTCAATAATAGAATCATTAAGCACTTTTGAATTTTGAGAATATAATAATGATGGTAATAATAATATAACAGTCAGAAAAAAGATTTTATGTTTTTGAAATAAATTCATAACACAATAATAATAAATATTAATGCAATGTTAAAACAAAATAATTTTAAACGGAATGAAAATGATTATAGTAAGTTAATTATTTATTTAAAGAATAGATTGAGTTATTTAAAGTAAAAATAATGGCATAAATATTTATTATAAATTTCACGAATAGGGTTCTTAAAATAAATTTATGCCTTTGTTTACAAAATTGCATCTTAATTTATACTTTTGTGAAATTATACGAAAAAAAATAATTATGACTGAAAATAAAGTAAATATACAAACAGCAAAAGAACTTGGTATATTACCAGAGGAATTTAAACAAATAAATAAACTTTTGGGGCGTACTCCAAATTTTACCGAGTTAAGCATTTATTCGGTAATGTGGTCGGAACATGCATCATACAAAAATTCTATTAAACTGTTAAAAACTTTACCACGAAAAGGAAAACATTTATTAGCTGAAGCAGGTGAAGAAAATGCTGGTTTAGTTGATATTGGCGATGGATTAGCTTGTGCCTTTAAAATTGAATCGCATAATCACCCATCTGCAGTTGAGCCATATCAGGGAGCTGCCACAGGTGTTGGTGGAATAAACCGCGATATTTTCACTATGGGTGCTCGTCCAATTGCACAATTGAACTCTTTACGTTTTGGCGATATAAAATTAGACCGCACAAAATGGTTATTAAAAGGAATTGTAAAAGGAATTGGCGATTATGGCAATGCTTTTGGAGTTCCTGTTGTTGGTGGCGAAGTATATTTTGACGAATGTTATAATGCCAATCCTTTAGTTAATGCAATGTCGGTTGGGATTGTAAATAAAAACAAAGTTATTTCGGCAACAGCAAAAGGGGTTGGAAATCCAGTTTATATTGTTGGTTCATCAACAGGAAAAGATGGAATTCACGGTGCTACATTTGCAAGTGCCGACTTAAACGAAAAATCTGCCGATGATATTCCAAGCGTTCAGGTTGGCGACCCTTTCATGGAAAAACTTTTGTTGGAGGCAAGCTTAGAACTCAATGAAACTGATGCAATTATTGGCATGCAAGATATGGGAGCAGCCGGAATTATTTGTTCAACTTCCGAAATGTCGGCTCGAGGCAAATGCGGAATGAAAATAGAACTTGATAAAGTTCCACTTCGACAAAAAAATATGCAAGCATGGGAAATTCTTTTATCAGAATCGCAGGAAAGAATGTTGGTGGTTGTTAACAAAGGAAAAGAAAAAATTGTTGAAGATATTTTTAAAAAATGGGATTTACATTGTGCTATAATTGGCGAAGTAATTAAAGAAGACCGTTTACTGTTTTATGAACATAATAAATTAGTTGCCGATGTACCTGCCGATTCATTGGTGCTTGGTGGTGGTGCACCAGTTTACGAGCGAGAAAATAAAGAACCGGCTTATTTTAAACAACTTAAAAAGTTTAACATTAAACAAATAGAAGAACCCGAAAATATACGAGAAGTTGCTGAATTTTTAATTTCAGAACCTACAATTGCTTCAAAACAATGGATATACGAACAATACGATTCAATGGTAGGAACTTGTAATATGTCAACTAATTATCCATCAGATGCTGCAATTGTAAATATTAAAGATACAAATAAAGCTATTGCATTAACTGTTGATTGCAATTCAAGATATGTATGGGCTGATCCTGAAAAAGGCACTTCAATTGCAGTTGCCGAAGCTGCAAGAAATATTGTTTGTTCGGGTGGAACACCCGTTGCAATAACAAATTGTTTAAATTTTGGAAACCCTTATAATCCCGAAGTTTTCTGGCAATTTTCTAAAGCAATAAAAGGAATGGGCATTGCTTGCGAAAAATTTGGAACTCCTGTAACTGGCGGAAATGTTAGCTTTTATAATCAAACAACAATTGGAAAAACAGTTGAACCAATTTTTCCAACTCCTACCATTGGTATGCTAGGTATAATAGATGACAATAGCAATATTACATCTTTATCATTTAAGCATAAAGGTGACATGATATTTTTAATTGGACCGGTTATCGAAGACATTGCTTCGTCGGAATATCTTTTAAAATATCATAAAATAACCAATTCGCCTTGCCCATATTTCGATATTGAAATGGAATATAAAGTTCAGCAGGTTGTGTCAAATGTTATTAAAAAGAAACTTATAAGCTCTGCTCACGATATTTCTGAAGGTGGTTTATTTACAGCACTTATTGAATCGTCAATATCAAATAATTTAGGATTCGATATTACAACAGACGCAGAAACAAGAGAAGATGCCTTTTTATTCGGCGAATCGCAAAGTCGTGTAATTGTATCTGTTAATCCTAATTGCGAAGATTTATTTATTGATTATATGATAACTCAAAAAATTCCGTTTATGGCACTTGGTCATGTTACAAAAGGCGAATTAAGAATTGACGATATTTCTTATGGGTTTATTAAAGACATTAAAAAAAAATATAATACTGCTTTAGAAAATTTGATTTAGTATTAAATTTTGGGCATTTTTATTGAACAGTATATTTATTTAGTGTCTGTCCATAATGTCCGATTTCTGCGTTATTCTCGTATTAAAAAACAGTCATTTACTACAGTAAACTCCTGATTTTTTAATACTTCGAATGCCTTGAACTCGAACATTATGAATCAGACACAGAGTTTATAGACAGACACTATTTAACCTATATAGGATAATGATTTTGCTCGCTATCTGATTTGAAAAATGTCTAATTTTTTTATTTTGTAAAACAATATTCACATTGAGTAAAGAACTAATTATTGAAAAAAATAAAGTAAATGTAGAGTCGCTGTTTAATGACATTGCACCATCTTACGACTTTCTAAATCATTTTCTTTCAGCAAATACCGACAAACTCTGGCGAAAAAAGTCGGTAAAGATTCTTTCAATAAAAAGTCCGAAAAAAATATTAGATGTTGCAACAGGTACCGGCGATTTGGCAATTGCAATGCTTAAATTAGAACCCGAAAAAATTATTGGAATAGACATTTCAAAAGAAATGCTCGAAATTGGCAAAAAAAAAATAAAGGAACTTAACAAAGAACATATTATTGAATTGCAACAAAACGATGCTGAAAATATTCCATTTTCCAACAATTCATTTGATGCTGTTACCGTTGCCTTTGGAGTTAGAAACTTTGAAAATTTAAATAAAGGATTATCCGAACTTTATAGGGTACTTAATTCAAATGGAACATTACTAATTCTTGAATTTTCGCAACCAAAAAATAATTTATTTGGTTATTTTTTTAATTTTTATTTTAAATATATTCTACCAACATTTGGAAAAATGTTTTCAAAAAATAAAGTTGCTTATAAGTATTTATTTCAAAGCGTTCAACAATTCCCATCTGTAAACGACATGAAAAAAAATCTCTCGTCGCAAGGTTTTATAAATGTAAATGCTAAAACTTTATCAATGGGAATTGCAACAATTTATACAGCTTCAAAATAAATTATGAATTAGTTCGTTTTTAACTATTTGTCAGATTTAAAATTTATAAAAACAAATATATGCCACAACTTGTTCCGATTTATCGGAAGATTACACTAAAATCGCAGATTAAAATAAAGTTATATTGGTTATTTTCACATGTTTATAATTTTGTTAGACACTGATTTACAAGATATTTATGATTTTATTTTCGCCACATATTCACAGATTATCGCAGATTTTTCATCTGTTTATATTTTTATTAGACGCTGATTTACACTGATATATTATGATTTTTTTGTCACAGATTTACAGATTATCGCAGATTTTTTACACAGATTTTTACAGAAAACAATCAAAGATTGTTTTAAATCCGTGTTAATTTGTGCAATCTGTGTCAAAATAAAGTTGTATAGTTAGATTTGTAATTATATTTCAAAAATGTTTAAGTACTTAAAATTTATATTTTTATTATTAATTTCAACTGGTTTAAAAGCTCAGACAACCAGACCGTTAAACCTACCTAAATACGACCAATTGCCTTTACATTTTGGAATGGCTTTGGGTTTAAACCAAATGGATTTTACAATTCATAACTCGGGGCGTTTTTTAACAAATGCAATTGATTCAATATACTCTATAGAAAATACGCCACTTGTTGGAATTAATATAAACATTGTATCAAATTTTAATTTCCATAATTATTATGCTGTAAGATTTTTACCAGGTTTAAATTTTGGGCAGCGTAATTTAACATATTGGATAATAGATACTACCAAAAAAGTTTATTATTCTCATGTAATGAAAATTGAGTCAACTTATCTCGATTTACCTTTTCTTTTCGAATATAAAGGAAAGCGATTAACTAATTTTCGACCATATTTAGTTGGCGGTGCAAGTTTTAAAATAGATTTAGCTGCTCAAAAAAAGATTAAAGAAGAAGATAAACCAAAAATTCGTTTAAGCCGAACAAGTTTCTATTATGAGGTTGGTTTTGGTACCGATTTCTTTCTCGAATATTTTAAATTTGCACTTGAATTAAAGTATGTTGTTGGAATTAATAATGTTATTGTTCCCGATAACACTCAATTTTCGCAAGCTATTGAAAGAATGAACAGCAAAATGCTCATGTTTTCTATTACTTTTGAAGGAAGCGACATTCGCATTTTCAAATTTGGCAAACGCAGAAGTGGATAATGTTAAAACAAATTGATTTAGTTCTTTCGCCTTTTGATGCTCAAAAAACTGATAATTACACAGAATACGCATCAAAAATATTAAAAATTAGTAAAAATAGAATTTCATATATCAAATTAGTTAAGCATTCTATTGATGCTCGTCAACGCGATATTAAAGTTCAACTGAGATTTGTTGTTGTAATAGATGAACCCAATTACAAACCCGAAAAAATTATTTTTGACCCTAAAAATATAACAAATTCCAAAGAAGTTGCAATTATTGGAGCTGGACCAGCCGGATTATTTGCTGCATTAAGATTAATTGAACTTGGATTAAAACCAATTATTTTTGAACGTGGACAAGATGTACTTCAGCGAAAACGTGATATTGCAACAATGTACAAAAACAATAAAATTAACATAAATTCTAATTATTGTTATGGCGAAGGCGGTGCTGGAACTTTTTCGGATGGGAAATTATACACCCGTTCATCTAAACGTGGAAACGTAAACAGAATTTTAGAATTATTTTATTTGCACGGTGCTAATGAAAATATATTGTACGAAGCACATCCACATATTGGTTCAGATAAGTTGCCAAAAGTTATTGAAAATATTCGAAATAGAATTATTGAAGCTGGCGGAATTTTTCATTTTAACACTCAAGTTGTAGATATAATTATAGTTAAAGGGAAAATAAAAGGTTTAAAATTAAGCAATGGTTCGATATTTAAAACTACAAATTTAGTTCTTTCATCGGGGCATTCAGCAAAAGATGTATATAAAATGTTAGCTTCTAAAAACATTTTACTTGAGTCTAAAGATTTTGCAATGGGTGTTAGAATTGAAAACCCACAAGAAATAATTAACAAAATTCAATATCACAATTATCCAAAAATTGAATTATTACCTGCAGCAACCTATAACATTATACAACAAGTTAACGGAAAGGGAGTTTACTCATTTTGTATGTGTCCGGGTGGAGTTATAGTTCCTGCATCAACTTCAGAAAATGAGATAGTTGTAAATGGTATGTCGGCTTCTAAACGAAACTCTGGTTTTGCAAACTCTGGATTTGTTTGCGAAATAAAAAACGAAGATTTAACTGAATTTAAAAAGTTTGGAGTATTTGCAGGACTTGAGTTTCAATCGCATTTAGAACAATTAGCATTTAACAATGGTGGAGGAGGATTAATGGCTCCAGCTCAAAGAATTCTTGATTTTATTCAAAAAAAGAAATCTTCCGATTTGCCTATATCTTCATATATATCAGGAACACATTCGTCTGAAATGCACAATTGGTTACCAAAATTTATGTCAGAAAATATTTCCAAAGCATTGCAAATTTACGGACAACGAGAAAAAGATTTTATTAACGAAAATGCAATAATGATTGGAGTTGAAAGTCGTACGTCGTCGCCAATTCGCATTCCACGAAATCGCGAAACATTTGAACATGTCGAAATTAAAGGATTATATCCATGTGGTGAAGGTGCTGGATATGCTGGTGGAATTGTTTCGTCGGCAATAGACGGAATGAACGTGGCCCAAAGTATTGCAAAAACGAAAATTAATAATAGATGTAACGCATAAAAAAGCAAAAAATATACAAAACATTTACTTGTTTAAAAATTTTATAAACCAAGATAATCTTATTCCTTGAGTTATATTTTTGCTTTTGATTTATTCTTGTTAACTTTGGAGGCGAGTTACCACATTTTTCCTAAAATAAAAAAAATGTCCGAAAACCAACATATCGAATACAAAGAATCGTGGAGAGATGAATACATGAAAATTCTGTGCGGTTTTGCTAATGCTGAAGGTGGAGAAATCCTTATCGGTATTAACGATAAAGGTAAACCTATTGGTATTCCACGTTTTAAAATTTTACTCGAAAATCTTCCTAATAAAATCTCCCAGAAACTCGGTATTTATGCTTCTGTTCAGCAAATCAGTAAACAAGGTAGAAAGGTAATAAGAGTAGCTGTCGGAAAATATGAATCGCCAATATCATTTGATAGTAAATATTTTATCCGTACCGGCAGTACCACTCAAGAATTAAAAGGCAAGGAACTTACTCGTTTTTTACTTAAAAAGGCAGGCAGAACATGGGAAGCCGAACCCGAAGAACGTGCTACCATAGGTGATATTGACATAAAGACTATAGAGAAATTTAAAAAACTTGCTAAAAACCGCATTCCATCTATTGTTAATGAAACTTCACAACAGGTTTTGAGTAAACTGAAATTACTCGATAATTCGCTCAAACCTAATAGGGCTGCTATTCTTCTGTTCGGCAAAGACACCCGTAAGTTCTACGTTAGTGCCTTTATGAAAATCGGAAAATTCCTGAGCGATACCGACCTTGTTAGCACTGACGATATTGAAGGCAACCTGTTTACTCAATTAGAAAAAGTCCTTGAATTGCTTAAAGTTAAATACCTGCTTTCACCTGTTCATTACGAAAGTATTTACCGTAAAGAAACGCTGGAATATCCTGAAGAAGTATTGCGTGAAGCCATAATAAATGCCCTTATTCATAAAGATTACACTGGCGTACATATACAAATGAAAATTTATCCCGATAAAATAATTCTGTGGAATGAAGGAAAACTGCCCGAAGGAATTACTGTTGAAAGTCTCTCAAATGTTCATCCATCCATCCCCCGCAATGAATTAATAGCAAATACATTCTTTAATGCAGGTTTAATAGAAACCTGGGGCAGAGGTACTATCAAGATAATAGAAAATAGTATAAGTGCAGGATTACCTGCCCCGCTATTTCGTGAAGCTTTCGGTGGTTTTGAAATAATTTTAAATAAAGATATTTACACCAAAGAATATTTAAAAAAATTGGATTTTAATGAACGACAAGTAAAAGCAGTATTATATGTAAAAGAACAAAAAAGCATTAGTAACAGAGATTATCAAAATATTAATTCTGTTTCAAATAAAACAGCTTATTTAGAATTATCTAAAATTGTAGAAAAAAATATTTTTATAACACAGGGAAGAGGAAAATCAATAGTATATGTATTGAAAGTAACGTAAATGTAACGATTAGGTAATGCTCGTAATGTAATTGGATGAATTAATATAAATGTAACGAAAAGGTAATGCTGGTAATGCAATATAAAATGACAAATGCAATTCTTTTAACTGCTTTAGTATACTTCAAAAGGGTATAATTTGAGTTTACTATTCTGACTCCCCTCTCTAATTGGAGAGGGGTTGGGGGTGAGGTCATAAAGAAATAAAAACTCAAATTATAACATATCAAAGTATATATGTATTGAATTAACGTAAATGTAACGATTAGGTAATGATAGTAATGTAATTGGATGAATTAATCTAAATGTAACAAAAAAGTAATAATGGTAATGCAATATAAAATAACAAATGTGATTTAACGATAAAATAAAAGAGCAGCATGGCACGAATATGGCACAAATATAGTATAAATGGCACGATTATGTTCAAAGAATATATTGCTTTTACTATTGTTAACTACAATATGATATTTAAAAAAATTTTAAAAAAATCAGGAAAAGCGAAGAATACAGAATACCTACTGACGATAAAAAAAGCTATTGGGCTATTTTGAATTAAGAATTGGTATAACCTACATTTTATTTAAAAAATTAAAAACCATGCACGCTGTTATAGCTGCAGTTTCGGTTCGCAACCTACTATTTCCTAAGCTTATTACTGTATATTTATATTGTAATGCAAAGTCAATTTCTTTTTGCGAAAAATCGCCTTCGGGACCAATTAAAATTAAACAATCTGAATTTTTCTTATACCAATCTGTAATATGTTGTCTTTCATCTGTACAGTATGCAATTCCTTTTAGTCCATTAAAATCGTTTTTAATAAAATCATTATATTTTACTAATGGATTTATTTTGGGTAAATACGCTTTTAAGCTTTGCTTCATTGCCGAAACCGCTACTTTTTTAAGTCTTTCGACATTTATATTTTTTCGTTCGCTATGCTCGCACAAAATTGGAGTAATTTCGTCAATTCCCGATTCTGTTGCTTTTTCGACAAACCACTCTAACCTTTCGCTATTCTGAAGTGGTGAAATTGCTAAATGTAATTTATATTTTCTTTGATTATAATTATCAATTGTTTCAATAATGTTCAAAACACATTTATTTTTATTATCGTCAATTATTGAAGTTTTGTACATTTTACCATTACCATCAGTAACCCAAACAATATCATTGGATTTTAACCTTAAAACGCGAATACAATGTTTCGATTCTTCTTCGTTAAGATTAATTATGTTGTCGGAAATTACTGAATTATAAAATAAATGCATTTGCTTATAATTTAAAAACTTATAGTTTTTGGTTTCAGGTTTTTAGTCTAAAATTTGTTGTCTTTAACAACATCTCCCGTACCTATACTTCGGAGCTTTGAAACTAAAAACTTCAAACCCTAAACCAATATAATTGTGCGAAATTAAAAAAACTACTACATTTATCAAAAAATTAATTAATTTGAAAACAATAGGACTTTTATCTGATACTCATAATTATATTGATGACGTAGTTTACACATTTTTTTCGAATTGCGATGAAATATGGCATGCAGGTGATTTCGGGAACATAGAAACTGCCGATAAACTTGCAAAATTCAAACCACTTAAGGGTGTTTATGGCAATATCGACGACCATAATGTACGCAATGTATATCCTGAATTTATTAGATTTAATTGCGAAGGTGTTGATACTTTAATTACTCACATTGGTGGTTATCCCCAACATTACAATAAAAATTTATTGCCAGTTTTAAAACAAAATCCACCTAAATTATTAATTACCGGGCATTCGCATATTTTAAGAATAATGTACGATAATAAATTCAATTTACTTTTTATAAATCCAGGTGCAGCAGGCAATTATGGATTTCACAAACAAATTACAATGGTACGTTTTGTTATTAACAAAAGTGAAATAAAAGATGTTGATGTTTACGATAGAGCAAGACACTAATTAACAAATACCAAAATCCAAATACCAAGATTGCTTATGTAAAAACCCTGGAGTTTGAAATTTGAAGATTGGTTATTATACTTTGAACGGGTTAAATTATTACATTGGAGTTTAAGGTATAGGGTATAAAGGTATAGGGTATAACCCGCAGAACCCAAGTTCCAAGTACCCAAGCCCCAAATTTCAAATTCCAAGCTCCAAATCTCAAGCCCCAAGTCCCAAACTTGGTATTTGGTATTTGAGATTTTGGGCTATACCTTATACCTCTATACCTTTTTGTATTCATAAAATGCGGAAATTTATCCCGTTTGCTGTATAAAATAAATTGTTACTACTCAACAGCAAATATATTACATTTTTTATTCACCCAATGATAAGAAACCATAAAAAATGTTCAATGCCAAACGAACAACTAACAATGTTCAAGT
>MENF01000133.1 GCA_001769035.1 Bacteroidetes bacterium GWA2_32_17 | reverse complement strand
TTCAATCTTATTTTCTCAATCTTATCCCTTAACCTCAACCTTAAATATAATCATTCCCTTGTGTGTCAAATTTATTTGTCGTGGATGTTTCATTTTATTATAATTATTAATTTATATCATTTTAATGATTTTATACGTATTTTTAATTACAAAGTTACAAATTATTTTTTTTAATTTTATTTCTTTTACCATTTGTTTTTAAATTTGATGCAATAAAGATACATAAGTTTTTTTATTTGATACACTATAATCTTTTCTTATTCAAATTAATTATTTATTTTCATTTCATTTTCCAATATTTTCTTATCAATGTTTGGATTAGCATTTTCATCAATTTTTACTTCTGGCATTTTAGCATAAGGTTCAGGTCTTTCAATTATATTTCGAGTTGCCGGAATTATTTTTAATTTGTAACTTTCAAAGGAAGCAATTACACGTCTAATATACTTCGTTATCTCATTCATACCATAATAATTAATTTTTTCGGAATCATCCGATATTTTATGATAATCATCGTGAATCCCTGTCGTAAATGAAACAGATGGAATATTATTATTGATAAAAGCTGAAGCATCTGTTTGGGTTTTGTCTTCAGTTATAATTAAATTGAATTCATCTTTTGTTAATTTATATAAAATGGAGTCAAGATATTTTTCGTGATCATTTCTCATTACTTTAAGCATAGGATTAATTGTATCAAGCCGTCCAACCATATCAAGATTGAGGAACAGTTTTACTTTTGACAAATCGTATATTTTTTCATCAACAAATGCCTGCGAACCATACAAGCCATCTTCGTGGGCTGAAAATGCAATAAACAGATAATTAAATTTGTCAGATTTTTGATTTTTGATTTTTGATTTTTTAAGATGCTCGGCAAGCATCAGCATCATTGCTACTCCGCTTGCATTATCATCTGCTCCATTGTGAATTTTATTGCTTGTTAAAGACCTTGATTTGGGACCTCCCATTCCAATATGGTCGTAATGTGCTCCAATTACTATTGTTGATGGAGCTTTATTATCGAGCATTCCGATAACATTCATTGCAGAAGCAGTATGTGTTGAATCCTTTGGAAACTTGAATTTTTTTATATAAGAATCATTTAATGCCACTAATCCGATTTTTTTATAATAACTTACCAAATAATTTTCAGCTCTTTCTTCTCCTTCACTTCCTGCTGCCCTGCCAAGCATTGAATCGGAAGCCAATGTATATACTATTTCCTTTAGTATATTTGTGTTTTTTATATCTTCTTTCTGTGCAAATAAAAAAAAAGAATAAAATAACAATAGAAAAATAAAAAACACCTTATTAATATAAACAGTCATCGTTCCTAATTATTTACTCATGGAAATTTTTCAAATTAAAGATGAGTTCAGTCTAAACGAAGGTGCCCTAAATTTTAACAATGTGGCTAAAGCCCTGATTATCACCACTTACTGGGCTTTAGCCCAAAAACAATAGTTTTTAGACCGGACTCAAAGATAAACCATTAATTATAACTTTCAACTTTTTAAGACTCTATTTATTTTTTTTCGTTCTCGTTATTATTTATATTTTGCTGACTTGGTTTTTCTCCATTTTGCATGGTTGAATTCACCCCTTTTTCATGAATCTGAATATTCTTTTTTTCATCTAAATATTTTTTGTATTGAGCTTCTGACTCTGCATTCATCTTTTTTCCTGCTTCCTCAACATTTTTTTGTTTTTGTTTTTCAAATTGTTCTTTTTCTGTCATTTCTTTTTCAATGTTGGCAGGGATAATGTTATTTTGATTTATGTCTTTTCCTTTATCTTCTGTAATAGTCCCTGTAGTTTTTATATTTACAGCATCTTTCTTTTCCGGTTCTTTTTTCACGATATCAGAAACAGGCAACTTATCAAATCTGATTTTTGTTCCATCCCACCAGATTGGTGTTGCGTTTCTGTCTAAATTGTTTTCATTGAACATTACCCCTTTCATCTTATTGTCAAAATCTTTATCAGCAATAGCTTCCGGTAAGGGTGATTTATTATCCGCATCAATTCGTTTACCGATAACTATATAAGAAAATTCTATATCGGAAGTTCCATTATTTAATTCTGCAATATTAAATCCTTTGTTGTCTATATTATAAATATAAACACCATTACATTCTCCCATTGGAGTGACAGTAACAACAGGTTTAGTTTCCCCGGTAAGTTCAATAAATGATTGAACAAAATTTACCCTTGCTTTGCCATTATTCAATTTTCCTGTTCCATCGCTATATACTTTAAGGTCTGTAGAAGTAACTGAATACGCAGCCACTCTTTTATCGCCCAAAGTAACAATTTCTGCCTGATAACCCGATGTAAATTCATTGCCCAGGTTGTAAGATGCATATAATTCTCCACAGGATGTAAAACCAAGTACTTCGCCTCTTGACCAGCCGCCCATAATTCCACCATAGCCACCTGAGCCAATACCTGTCTGAACTCCGCTCGGCATAAATCCACCACCTGTTCCAAAAGAAGTGTAATAAACGCCATAATGAGCAGCTGCGGAACTTCTATAACCTAAGCTACCCCATGCTGTTGGTGGATTACCTGATGATGAACCACCAAAAACACCGCCTCCACGATTATATCCATCATCATATCTGTAACCAGCTACACCATATGTATAGTCATATCCATAAAATGCATAGCCTCTGACAGCTGCCCTAGAATTATAGGGTCCATAACCAGTACCAACTGCACCGCTACTCATATATCCATAAACTCCGCTACCATTAGCACCACCTCCACTGTTGTCTGAGTATAATCCATTTGGTTGGTTTAAATCATAAGCTTGGATTCCTGAGTTGTTATTGGCATTAATATATGTGCCATTATCTGTCCATAAACTCGATCCGGCTCCGGCTGCTGCCCAGTATGCATTTCCTGTGCCGTTGGATGTGAGAATCTGCCCTGCTGTTCCAAAACTACCATTAGCTTGCAGTGCACCTCCGATTGAAACATTTCCGCTAAAATAACCTGCCCAGTTTGTACCGGTACCACTTGCCCAGCCATATACTCCATAATTTGTCCCTGAGCCACCTGAAACTACTCCATATAAACCATAGTAGAAACTACTACCCGTAGGATAAACTATGCCCTCTGCACCCCTGTATCCGCCTTCGAAATGACCACCAATGCCCCAATAATCTAGCGGGCGGCTGTATCCATAAATGGCATAAGCATCGGATACTGCCACAGATGAATTTGTGAAGCGACCGATTGCCTGTGGACTGGAGACAGCGCCGGAAACATTCAACGTATTTCTTGTGCTTATATTTGAGGTGATATCCACTTCCCCGTCAAACCAACCGGCATACCAGAGAGCGTTTTTATACATAGAAAGAGCACCAAAATATGTTTGAGCTTCATTGCTTCCAAGTACACCTGCAGTGTTTTCGTTCCCGGTAGTGTATATTAAGCCCAGAACACCAGCTTTGTATGAGCCTGCTGTTTCGAGTAGTCCCATAACCCCTCCTCCGCCAGCAGTAGCATATTGCCAACCTGTTCCGCTCGTTGTGCTTCCATACAACGACGAGCCGTCTATCGCCCACATTGTGGTGGTATTTACAGGATAAATAGAAACAGCACAAGGTTGCCAAGAGTAAGTTCCATTCAGGCATATTGTGTTTCCATCAGGTTGCATAAAGCGGGAATTTCCGAGAGTTGTTCCGTTTGGAGTCCATAAGGGAATATAGTTTAATGTACCGCTACCGGAAATGCCACCGCCACCTGCTGCCCAGCTACATGTTGTGCCATTAGATGTGAGAACATTGCCGGCAGCACCAAGACTTCCGCCTATGTCAATTGACATAGTACCACCACGGAGATATAGTCTGTCATCGGCAACATTTTCGCCAACATAAACAAAACTTCCATCTCCGAAGAAAAGTTTATTCATAGAGCTGGTAGAGGTGTTTCCTAACTTAGCATCACCACTTAAAACATGTAATTTATAAGAAGCCCCTGAAGGAGTTCCTCCAATACCGAGGGAAAAATTTGTGTTATCCCAAAATAAATTTGCATTCGACACTAAACTCGTTGCAGTATTAAACCATGCAACTTGAGTAGCTGTTCCATTAGCATTTGCAGCTCCTGTTGCTCCTGTTGCTCCTGTTGCACCAGTTGCTCCTGTAGCTCCAGTTGTACCTGTTCCAGTAGCACCTGTTGCGCCAGTTGCTCCTGTAGCTCCAGTTGTACCTGTTCCAGTAGCACCAGTTGCTCCTGTAGCTCCAGTTGCTCCTGTAGCTCCAGTTGTACCTGTTCCAGTAGCACCTGTGGCTCCTGTAGCTCCAGTTGTACCTGTTCCAGTAGCACCTGTTGCGCCAGTTGCTCCTGTAGCTCCAGTTGTACCTGTTCCAGTAGCACCTGTGGCTCCTGTAGCTCCAGTTGTACCTGTTCCAGTAGCACCTGTTGGACCAATAGGACCTATTGAAGAAAGATATACCCAGTTTGGAGTAGTGGTGATGCTGGTGTTATAATAAAATCCTTCACCGGAACCGCTGGCATCTGTTTGATAAACAGTTAGTCCTTGAGCAATAGCAGGTAATGGATTCATTGCTGTACGCTGTGCAAAAGTTACACGCGGGATAAGCAACCCTTTGTTGGTATAATTCACATCTAAACCTGCCGAGGCATTAGGTAAAGCACCTGTGGGGTTGATACCAACGTTTTGGGCAGAGCAAGAAGCCCATCCTAAATCCTTCCCAAAGGGAAGGACTTGTAAAAGGGAAGGGAGGAAGAACATTGCACAAAGTGCAATTACGAAAAACAAATTTGTTTTTTTCATATTCATTTTCATTGGTTAATAATTCTTGAAATATAATAGAGAACTGTTGTGATGTTCAAATATACATTGTACATTTTTTTTCGTTTTATTTATAATTATTTATTTATATCTTTTTAACAATTTGATACGTAATTTTTAATTACAAAGTTACAAATTATTTTTCTTTTTATTAATATAGTATTTATAATTGGTTAATAAACAATTATTGAGCAAATATAATTATTTTTTTGATTCCATACCTAACTGCTTTTTTATTTTTTCTATTTCTGATAGTTGTAATTCGAATTTTGTATTTAACGAAGTGTTCTGTGCTTTCAATTCATTATTTTCCAACTTTAAATTATCAATCATTTTTTGTTGTTCTTTAATTGCTTCAACAAGCATAGGAGTGAGTTTGGCATACTCAATATTTTTAAAACCCTCTTCATTGGTATTGACTATTTCGGGAAATACTTTTTCCACCTCCTGCGCAACAAAACCAATCTGCCTTCTGTCATTAAAGTGCATAGTAGGAAACTCGTCTTTACGCCAGTTATATTTTATTCCCTGTAATTTCATAACATCTGGTAATACATCTGTTATAGGAGAAATATCTTTTTTATATCTTATATCGGAACAGACGATAGGGCTAAGCCAAGTAGCACATGTTCCGAGGTAAATATCGCCGCTTGCATAAATATTTCCAGCCACATCTAACTTTTCATTCGGGATTGTTCCGATTCCTACATAGCCGTTGTCATTTTTTATCACCATTCTTGTTACACCTGGTCCAGATCCAATAGTTGTACTTGAAAACACTAATGCTCCATTAGATCCAATTTGCGTGGGATTAGTGTAGCTAATTCTAAAATCAAAGTCATCTGCAGGATTATCTTTAAAGTCAATGTATCCATTCTCATTAGGGTTAATCCCTAAAGGTGAACGGTACAATTCTAAAGCACCATCGGTACTTAATGTAGCACTCTGAAATCCATTTGGGTTTTCTATAAATGCACTCCCTCCATAAATATGTAATTTGGATGTAGGGCTTAGAGTTCCGATACCGACATTGCCATCATCCCGCACAACCAATGCATAAGCATCAGAACTGTTTCTTATTCCAAAACCATAGGAAGCGTTGGTATTGCCACTGCCTTTTACGTCTAATCGTGCATTGGGAGTTGTTGTACCAATAACAACATTACCTAAATCATTTATCGTCATTCTTGGAGTCAAAGTACCCCCCGCAGCCATTGTGTGAAACTGTATGCTTGTAGCATCATTTCCGTTTACGGATGCACCGGTAATGCAAGTTCTGCCGGTGATGGCTCCGTTTGCTGATGCAATTCTGTCAAAGTTCACAGAACCAATATCAGCACCTGCTGCAGCAATGCGCATCATCTCAACATTAGCTCCTGAGGTTGATTCTATTGTAAGAGTTCTATCTGTGGGATTACCCATACGGTTGGGGTTTGTAGTTCCGATGCCGACATTGCCGCTATTGTCAATTCTCATACGTTCAGTTAATACAGCTGCTCCGTCTGCCATTGTCCAGAAAGTAAATGCCGTAGGCAAATCTCCCGATGAAGATGAAGCGGCATCTCTGAAAATCTGAATTCTCGCCTGGGCTGAAGTGTTGTAATCATCTCCGAAATCCAAATTTCCTAAAACAGAATTCAGCAAAGTGTTGGAGGTGGTTTGCCGCAGCAAAAGATTAACTGGATTTGCAACATTGTTCCTGATTTCCAAATCAGAACCCGTTATTTGTGTAGATACAGTATTAATACCAACTTTTCCGTTAAACATACCTGCTAAATCTCCGGCAAGTCCATAAACTCCAAATGTTTTGTTATTGGAATTATGATAACCAAGATAGCCCATAGCCCCAACGTATGCGACATTAAGTACTTGCCCATACACTGCATTGAATGCAGAACCTACTGAGCCGGAAGTATTGAAAGCATCAAGCCCATCATACGAAGAACTGTTCGAAGATATTTTCAGGTATGCTCCTGCAGGTGCGGTATTAATTCCGACCAAACCAGTTGAAGAAACACGCATGCGCTCTATACTATTTGTTCGAATCACCCAATCAGAGGGATCTGTTGTACCTATAAAATTTGTTGGAGGTGAAGTACCAGCATTTCCAAGTAATGCCCAAGCATTTAAAGCACCATCAGCTCCGGTAGCTCCAGTGGCACCAATTGGACCTGTTGCTCCAACAGCTCCGTTTGTTCCATTTGTTCCGTTAGCCCCGGTTGGACCAATTGGACCTATTGAAGAAAGATATACCCAGTTTGGTGTAGTAGTGGTACTTGTGTTGTAATAAAATCCTTCCACGGCATCAGTTTGATAAACTGTCAGTCCCTGAGCAGATGCAGGCAAAGGGTTGAAACTAGCACGCTGTGCAAATGTTACACGCGGAATAAGTAATCCTTTATTTGCAAAATCAACATCTAAACCTGCCGAGGCATTAGGTAAATCACCTGTGGCGTTAATTCCAATGTTTTGAGAAAAGGCAATGTACGATGTACTATGTACAATGTACAATGTAAAGAAAACTGCTGTAGTGATAAACCGTACATTGTACCATGTACTTTGTATATTTTTTTTTTTGATTTTCATTTTATTTATAATTATTAATTTATCTCTTTTTAACAATTTAATACATGTTTTTACTTACAAAGTTGTTATTTTTTTTAATTATTAATTATTCGCATTTACAAATGTAGTTATTACTTTTACAAAAAAAATATTTTTTCAAAATAAAAACAGATTCAACTATCAAATGCAATACAAAAAAACATTTAAGAGGAAATGGAATAGTTTAAAGGAATATTATTTGTAATATCATAACAATTAAACGATAACATTAATAACAAACTAAAACAATTTTCTTAGATCATTATTGACTGCCATTTTTTTCTTAATTTCCCTTTCGAAAGAGATTTAAACTTTTTTCACTTTAGATTAAATCTGATTTTATGACTTCAGCACATAAAAATAAAATTATCCCCAATTTAACCAAAAATTAAATTGTAGAAGTTGAAAATTTTGTATCTTGTGCAAAAAAATATTCTATGAGAAATAAATTAATTCTTCTTTTCGTAATATTTACTTCAATATTATTATTTGCAATACCATCTATTGCAAAGCAAATAAACAATAATGAAGCTGTTTTAGTTGCAAAAAATAAACTTAACAAATTAAAAAAAGCTGAATATTTTATTGTAAGTAACTGTATCGAAATTAAAAATGGAAATATTATAATTGCTTTTGAAATTGATTTAGTCCCTAAAGGATATATAATAGTGAGTGCAAATACCGATTTACCTCCAATTGTTGCATATTCATTTGAAAGTAATTTCGGGGAATTAAATAACAGAAATCCATTATATTCAATAATTAAATCAGATTTACTAAAAAGAAATATTTTTGTTTCGAACAATTTAAAAAACAATAATTATTGGGAAGAATTATTATGTGAAGATTTAAAAACTAAACAAGATTCTACTTTTCAACAATGGCCATCAGTTGGTAATGGTTGGTTAACTACAAATTGGACACAAAATTCACCATATAATGATTTTTGCCCTATGGATCCGGTAACAAATCAAAGAAGTATTGCCGGCTGTCCTTCAACTGCTATGGCACAAATATTAAATTTTCACGAAACAACAAATAACACACATTTTGATAATTCAGACGATTATTACCATAATTATGCAGGACGACAATACTGGATTGATAATGATTATTTAGACAGAGATTTTCCATCATTTCCTGAACTAAATGTTTATTTAGATACTTTAAATGCACATTATTTAAACAACGTGCTTCCAACAAATCAAGACAAAGCTGCGATGACTTTTGCTTGTGGTATAGCTGCCTATCAGGTATATACTTCAAGTAATTCGGGAACATTTGGCGTGAATCAGGCATTTGATGCATATCAGCGCTTTAACTTTTATAATTCTGAACTTTTGCAACCAACAGATACTAATTTGTATAACAGATTAATGCAGAATATGAAAGACTCTTTACCTGCACATTTAGCAATTGTTGATTCTGCATGGACTTATGGTCATAATGTCGTTGTTGATGGTTATAATACCGATAATTATTTTCATTTGAATTTTGGCTGGGGAGGGAGTTATAATGGATGGTATTTGCTTCCGCAAGAAATTCCATATAATCTTACAGTTGTAGAAGGAGTTATTGTTGATATCATAAAAAATCCAACCAAAATAATTAGTAAATTCGTATCAGAAGATTTGGTTGATGTTTATCCAAATCCATTTACTGAAAAGTTGACATTTAAACTTAATACTTTGTATAATAATGTGGATATAAAATTATTCGATATTTCAGGAAAAGAAATTTTATTTAAGCCATTAAAAATAGATTTTTCAGAAAATCAAACAAGTATTATATTAACTTTTAAAAATATAGAATCAGGATTTTACTTTTACCAGTTAAAAACAGGAACTAATGTGTTTTCAGGAAAAGTCCTTAAAGTAAATTAATTATTTATATTTGTAAAAACAATTTTTAAATCAAATTAGCCATGAAAATGAAATTAGTTCTTATTGTTTTATTGTTTACAAATTTAAGTTTTCAATTAACAACTGCCTTTTCTCAGGATAAGTTCACAGTAATTAAAGTTTCGGGTAGTATTTTAATTCAAAGTACCGGCTCTGCATTAGGTATTGGAACTGCATTTTCTCAGAACGAAGATTTGCTTTTTAAAATTCCAGAATCGCGTGCAGCTGTAATAAATCCGAAACGTGGCAGGTTTTTACTAACTTCTAACAATATGTCAGAGTTTAAAGATTCAAAATCAAATTTTTTGCCGGCAACGGGAAATATTAGTGCCAGAGGTGGCGATAATATTCTTAATGCTAATGATTTAACTACTTTTTTTGAAGGCAATTTTGTCGTTTTTGACAAGGTGAAAATTAAAATAAGTCCTGCTTTTTTTCCCATGAACGACAAAAAGTATTTTTATATCAGATATTTATATAAAAATGAAACTATTAATAAAAAGTTAGCATATAGTAGCGATACATTAATTATTAATAAAAACGAACTTTTAACAATTGACGGCAAACAAATTCCGAATCCTGAAATATCTGAGATGAAGCTGATGTATATGGAAGAAGGCGAAAAATATATATCTACTCCAATTTGTATATTTACACCTATTTTCCCTGATTTAGACCAATTGAAAAATGAAATTAAAATTATGCTTGAGCAAATGAAAGAAAAATCGTATAACGATAAAATTGCTGAAATAACATCATACGTTAATGATTTTTATGGGAATCCCGAAGCAAACAATTTAAAAAGCTGGCTAAAAGAAAATTTTGGTCTTTCTCAATAATTTGATATAAATAGTTTCTACATGAAACATACTTTACTTTTTCTGTTTTTTTATTCTTTTGTTTTAGTTTGCTTTTCACAAAATACGAAGAATAGTATTAATTATTTTTCATCTCGGGACTATGGTAAAGGACTTGAAGCTACTAACAGGGCTTGTGTGCAAGATAAAAATGGAGTTTTGTATTTTGGAAATGCAGGCAGAATAATACAATATGATGGTACTAACTGGAATTATATTCCTGTTAAACAACAAAGTGCATGGCTCTTTTCACTTGCTGTAAGTAATAATAATATTATTTATGTTGGTGCACAAAACGAATTTGGTTACCTTGCTCCAAATGCTTCAGGAAAACTTAATTATATTTCTTTGTCAGATGAACTCGATTCAACTCAAAAAATATTCAGTAAAATTATTCGGGTGTTTGCATTAAAAAATATAGTTGTTTTTCAAGCTGAAGAAGTAATTTATTTATATTCAAATAATGAATTAACAACTATTTTACCTGAAACATCTTTTCATCTTTCATTTTTAATTAATAATGAATTTTATGTAAGGCAAAGAGAAATAGGATTAGTGAAATTAATAAATAACAAATTGCAACTTGTTGATGGTACTGAATGTTTTAAAAATTTTGGAGTTTTTTCAATTCTTCCGGATTCCGATAAAAATAAATTAATTATTATTACACGCGAAGATGGATTTTGGTTTTACGATAATAAAACTTTTAAATCAACTCCAATTATAACACCCGATAGTAACGTGTTAAAACAAAGTGAAATTTATGGAGCAATAAAACTGTCCGATGGCGATATTGCAATAAATACTTTAAATAATGGAGTTATAATTGTAAATGAAAATTTAATTATTCAGAATGTTATTAACGAAAACAATGGGCTAAAAGACAATGTAGTGCTTGCTTTAATGCAGGATTACCAAGGAAATATATGGGCTGGCTTAAATAATGGAATTGCACAAATACAATATTCACTCCCAATTTCAGAGTATAGAAATGAAGATGGTATTTCGGGAAGCATCACTTCAATTATAAATTATCATTCAAAATTATTTATTGGTACAACAAATGGACTTTTTTTTCAATCGGATAATAATAATTTGTCTAAAACATTTATTTCATTCCCGAATTTTACAAAAGATGTAAAATCATTGTGCATTGCAGAGAACAACTTAATTGTTGGAACATCAAACGGATTATATAAAATTAATGAACTGAATATTAACTTAATAGATAATGTTGAGGTTAATTCAATTTATTACTCCGAAAATTTAAAAGTATTATTTGTAGCTAAAAAAAACCACTTAATTTTATACGAAAATGTTGGTAAGTGGAATAAAATAAATGAAATACCAGAGATAACCGAAGAAATTGTACGCTTTGAAGAAGATATTACTAAAATTGGCTCTGATATATGGATTGGAACACTTTTACAAGGTGTTATCAAACTAAAAATAAAAGATAAAACAAATTATAGCATCGAAAAATATAACTCATTAGACGGGTTAATTGATAATACTTGGGCTTTGCCTTTTAAAATTAACAATAAAGTTGTTTTTTCTCAACGAAATAATTTATTACAATTTGTTAATGAAGAAACAATAAAAAGCCAGTTGCCCGATTCTCTAAAAAATAATCCGGAGTTTTATAGAGGTTATTTCGATTTGTATAATTTAGTTCAAAACAATAAAAAGGCAAATATGTTTTTTTATTTAATTAATGATACTAAAAATAAGATTTATGTTAATCTTGATGGTGATATTGGTTTTTTTGACAAAACAAATTCATATACATGGAATACAAACCCATTTTGTCTTTCAGATATTGGAAAAGCGAATGTGTTTTATAACGAAAATGATGGAATTTGCTGGATTGGTGGCGACGATGGTCTCTTAAAATTTGATGAAAACAAATCGAAAAATTATTCGATTAATTACAAAACAATGTTCACAAAAGTTTCATGTGGCAGTAACGATTCATTACTTTATAGTGGATATGGCAGTTGTAGTATTAAATCGAGTAATATTGATTATAATTTTAACACAATAAATTTTAGTTTTGCTGCACCATTTTATGAAGGTCAGGATAAAACTCAATATTCATATATGCTTGTTGGTCAAGATGCTGCTTATAGTCTTTGGAATAAAGAAAACCATGTTGTTTTTACTAATTTATGGGAGGAAAATTATGTTTTTAAAGTAAGAGCAAAAAATATTTATGGAGTTATTAGTTCAGAAAGTTCGTTTAGTTTTACAATCGAATCTCCGTGGTATCGAAAATATTGGGCTTATTTTATTTATTTCATATTGTTAGTATTTATAGTATTTTTAATTGCAAGATTAAATTCAAACAGATTAATTGCGAAAAATAAAAAACTCGAAAAAATAATTTTGGAACGTACTCATGAAATACACGAAAAAAATATTGAACTACAAACTCAAAAAGAAGAAATACTCGACTCAATAAATTATGCCCGCAGAATTCAGAAAGCTGTATTACCCGATGATGATTTAACAATAAACTGGCTTGGAAATCACTTCATAATTTTTAAGCCAAAAGATATTGTTTCGGGCGATTTTTATTGGGCTACTCAAATAACAACAATGGGGCATGCCCCATTAACAACAAGGGGGCTTGCCCCCTTGTTAATTATTTCCGTTGCCGATTGCACCGGTCACGGTGTTCCTGGTGCGTTTATGAGTATGCTATGTATTTCGTTTCTAAACGAAGTTGTGCTTAAAGAAAAAATTGTGCAACCCAATTGGATACTTAACAAAGTACGAAATATGATTATTGAATCATTAAAGCAAAAGGGTGTTTCGGGCGAGCAAAAAGATGGAATGGATATTTGTTTGTGCGTTTACAATAACAATACTAAAGAATTGCAATATTCTGGTGCAAATAACCCGCTTTATATTGTGCGTAATAAAAACAAAGAACAAATTATTTGCGATAAACAATTAGAACATAACGATTTAGTTCTATACGAAATAAAGGGCGATGGAATGCCAATAGCAATATATGAAAGCATGGAGCCATTTACATTGCACTCAATAAAACTAATTGAAGGTGACACCATTTATCTTTTTTCCGATGGTTTTGCCGACCAATTTGGTGGACCGTATGGTAAAAAATTTATGTACAAACAATTTAAAATTGCATTAATGGAAACGCAAAATAACGATTTGGTTCAACAAGGTAAATTGCTCGATAAAAAGATTGAAGATTGGAAAACATTTGTTAATAAAGATAATAACCGTTCATACGAGCAAATTGACGATATATGTGTAATGGGAGTTAAAATTTAAAAATTAAATGTGAAAACTCATAAATATACTTTAATAATCTTTTTTTTTCTTCATATTTCCTGCTTTGCTCAGGACAATAAAAAAGATATTATTTACTATCCGAACATTGTTAATTATTTTCTATCTTACAATAATTCTTATTTTTATAATGTAAACGGAAAACCTGTTAATTTTCCAAATCTAAATATTGGCTTATCGCTTGACCCCGGTAAAACGATTTCGCCTTCTTTTGGTTTTAGTTATTATTTTCCAAAAAATTATAATGGTGAACTTTTATTAAAAGCTTTATATGACACTTTAAATCCTCAGCAAGAATTAATTAGTGCTAATATGGAAGGAGGCGGGATAGCTGTTGAAGTAAACATACTTTTAAGATTCAAACGACTTTCTTATATGTCAAAAACTGAAGATTTTATGTTAATCCCTATGATTGGAATAACTGCATACAATCACACTATAACATATATTGACAACGAAGTAAATTACGAACGGTTATCTTACTACATTTCAAATAATCAGGGAACCTCAATAGGTACTTTGAACTTTGGCTTAATTGTTAGATACAGATTTGCAAATATTCCAATGTTTATTAAAATAAGTCAGAATAAGATTATTAGTAATAAAACAGGATACAAATCTACTTTGCAAAAGAATTTTTCATCATATTTGAATATAGGTTTTGGATTAACATTTCCTATTAATAAAGGTCCTGGGGTTTCAAAAATTAAAACAATTAAATATTAATGATTTATAGGAGTTTTATAATATTATTTCTTTTAACTTTTGTGTTTTTAAATGGTCAATCACAAAAGTTTGATATTGGTTTTACTCTTACTCCATTGTCAGTTAATCGTTTAGAATTTGATAAACCAGCACTTATTTTAAATGATTATTATTCTTATGATGTAGGTGCAGAAACCCCGAGTTTTGGTTATCCAACATTGCTTGGATTATTTAATTCTGGCTTTTATTATAGGTATAACGAGAGATTTTTATTTTTTAAAGTTGAAGCAAATTATCAAACTAAAACTTTTCGGTATGCTCATAAATCTAACCAATTTAAAAAGCAGTTTTTTTATTATAGTTGTATTGAAGTGCCTATAATGGTTGGTATAAAAATAAATCCCGAAAATGTTTTTAAATATAAAATTCAGGCAGGATTAAATATTGAATTTGGAAAATTTAATCATAACAGTTTTATTTCACCATTTCAATATTTAGGAATAAAAATCAATGCAAATGAAGCAATGCTTGATAAAATTTCGCAGCAAATTTATTATTATCAAATCGGGGTTGGCTTTGATTATTATGGCATCTCAATAGATATTCGTTTTGAGAAAAGTATTAATAATCTGAATAAAATAAATTATGAATATAATGCGAATTTTACTGATATTTATATGATTAGATTGGCATTGGGTTTTAAAATATCGGGGAGACATTGGGATAAGTTTTTAAAAAACCAATTACAATTAAATAAAGAATAAACGATGAAATATTTTGCATACTATAAATCATTGAACTATATTATAATATTATTGATAATTATTGCATGCAATAAAAAAGATATTGCACCAGTACCCATTATTATTCCAGTAACAACAAGTTCGGAATATATTAGTCATACTTCAAATGAGTTAAAATTTAAAGTAGGGTTTATAATTTTAGATTCTCGCACAAATTTCGATTTAACTCAAATAGAACTTGTAAGATATTTATACATAGGTTCATACACTAATCAATCTGGCGCATATAATACTTTTGTTTTAGATAGTTTAAATAAAATGAATACATCTTATTTAGGAAGTTATTCTGTTGCAATAATGTTAGATGAAAGCGAAATAGACGAATCGCAGTTTAATGGTTTGGGAAATAAATATATGCTAAATCAGGAAACTGCTTGTCGTAAATTTTTTAAACTTTCGCCAGTAGGCAGTAATTTTATTCTGTCGGCTTATGGAATGGGAAATGAATTTATTCCAAATGAGCCAATAACAATATATGGAGACGATTTTACAAATAATGCAGATAAATATGACCAAACGCTTGCAAATTTAAGAAAATATAGTAATTATAAAGGAAATGCTCCATTCCTTTCAGCTTTAGATTCTATGCTCGAATTTATAAATAATAAAGCAATTAATTCAAATAAACAAATTATAGCATTTACGCATAACGAAGATGTTGTAAGCAATAAAGATTGGGATTCATTAATTACTAAAGCAATTAATTATAATGTTGTTGTAAACATTGTTATGACATATCAGTCGAATGGTGATTTTTATAATTATACACAAATTGCTCAAAAAACCGGAGGTTTTATTTTTTACGTAAGTAATAATCAGGATGGTACTAATATGCCATTATTTGCTAATAGATTAAATGATATTTTGTTAGGAAATTATTCTTTTTTTGAGTCAAGTTGGACTCAAACTGCATCAAAACCGGTTTTTGTTTCAAACTATAGTTCAGGTGCATATATTGAACTTTTTGTTGATAATTTAGATAAGTTATATACTTATATGCCATTTTATATATCAATACCCTAAGTGAATGTTTATTATAAAAAAAATATCAGTTCTTAAGTTAGTATTATTTTATATAATTTGTACATTGTTATTAATTTCTAAAAGTTATTCGCAAACGGCACAATTAACTCTTCAAACAGGTCATTCTGATGATATTTTATGCTTAGCTTTTAGTTCCGATGGTAAATATTTAGTTAGTGCCGGGAAAGATAATGTGATTATTGTTTGGGATTTTGTACTTGGAAAAGAATTGAGACGACTAAAAGGTCATACTAATGCAGTAAATGCTGTTAAATTTATATCAACTAATACATTAATATCTGCAAGTGATGATGGTAAAATAATAGTCTGGGATATTACAGTTGGAAAATTAATACGAATATTTGATAATAAAAATCCTGTAAATTCTTTTGATATTAGCCCTGACAATAAATATTTGGCTGCAACAACAATATATTCATCACTCAAAATATGGGAATTTTCCGATACAATTAAACCTCCATTAATAATTGATAAAAAAATTCGTAGTTCTGTATCTTTTAACAAAGATGGGAGCATAGTAATTTATAGTATTGTTAATAAAAAAGAAAAAGGAACATATTTATTTAATGTTATAACTAATGAAACTTCAATGTTAAATAAAGTACAATCATCAAATTGTATATTCGACAAAAGTGGAAATTATTCAATTTGTTCTTATTTGCATTCTTCAAAAATAAGAATGGACAAATTATCTGAAAATAAGACTGTTTATATAAGACCTGGCGATTATGCCAGATATAAGTTTAAGAATATTGTTATTAGTCCAAACGATACAATTTATGCTGCTAGTAATTACGATAATAGTATTTATATTTTTGATAAAAAGTCAGGAAAAAGAAAATTGATTATCAGACAGTTTAAATTATCTCCATTAGCAGTTCAATTTCATCCAATAAATAACGCTCTAATTGTTTTTTCTGCTGGCAGGTCAATAATTGTATGGAATATACAAGAAAATAAATTAATAAGAAAAATTGAAAGTTCAGTTTTTCCGGTTTCTGCCGCCGATATAAATAACAATGGGAAATTGATTGCTTTAGCTGGCTTAGATAACAGCATTAAAGTTTATGATTTAAATAACAATGTGAAAATTAATTATTTTAACGGTCACCAATCAAATGTAACATCTCTTTCTTTTGTTTCCTTATGCGATACAATTGCTACAGTTGGTTTAGATAATAAAATGTATTATTGGTTATTGAATGATACAACACAAAAAAAAGCAATTAAAGTAATTAAAAACCCGATGGTTTTAGTTGATAAAACTATTTCTGCAGCAATTCCTCTTTCAATAGGCGGCAATATGTTAACCATGTTTTTGCTTGGAAAATCATTTTTCATGAAAAATTATGAGGTGCTGAATACTCTTGCAGTTTCAAAAGATAAAAAATATCTGGCTACGGGTGGCGGAGGGTGGAGAGGTATTTCGTCGATTGCTTTTCCGAGAAGTTTTCCAATATACATTTATAACAATTTAACACAAAAACGGGAATTTAAACTTTATGGGCACTATTATAAAATAAAATCTCTTTCAATTAATCATAATGGCGAACTTCTGGCAAGCTGTGCAAAAAATGATATATATATGAAAATATGGAATTTAAAAACAAGAAAGTTAAAGGATGTTTATTTTAATTCTCAATACGTTATTAATGATTTAGAATATAGTCCTGTTAATGATACTCTTGCTTATACAAATGGACAAAAAGTATATTTGTTTGATTGTAAAACTGACTCAGCTATTTTTCTTTCATTCGGACGACAACCATTAAAATATAATAATAATGGCAATAACATTTTCTTTCAGGATTACAATTATAACATCGTTCAATATAATATCGAAAATAAAAAAATAGTCAATTCTTTTGTTGGGCATAATGATATTATTTCAAGTATTTCATTAGTAGAAGATTGTTCGAGAATGGTTTCATCATCATGGGATGGAACTGTTAAACTGTGGGATGTAACAAATGGTAAAGAAATTGTAACTTTTATTGCTTTAAATAATACTGATTATATTTTAAAAACACCCGATAATTATTATCTGGCAACCAAAAAAGCAAAAAAAGAAATCGGGTTTTCTTCAGGTTTAAAATTTTATCCTTTTGAACAATATGATCTTCAATATAATCGTCCTGATATTGTACTTGCACGACTTGGCATTGTATCTGATGAACTGATAAAAGCATATTATCAGGCATACAACAAAAGACTAAAGAAAATGGGATTTTCAGAAAACATGTTTGCTAATGATTTCCATTTACCAGAGGTAAATATTATTGATGCAGATAAATTACCTTTAAATACTAATGAATCTGAATTTTCATTTGCAATTAACGCAACCGATAGCAAATATAATCTAAATAGAATAAGTGTTTGGGTAAATAATGTTCCCCTTTTTGGTGTTAATGGAATAAATCTTCGTCAATTGCAAACAAATGTTACAGATAAAGAGATATCAATAGATTTATCTCAAGGCAAAAATATAATTCAGGTTTCATGTTTAAATGAAAAAGGAGTTGAATCACTTAAAGAATCGTTTGAAATTACATATCAACCACATAAAATTTTAATACCAGACTTATATATTGTTGCAATTGGAGCATCGGAATATAAGGATAAACAATGGGATTTAACTTATGCTGCAAAAGATGCAAACGATTTTTCTGAATTGTTTAATAAGCAAAAAGATAACTACGAAAATGTTTTTACTACAAAAATTTTAAATCAAGAAGTTACAGTTGAAAATATTAGAAAAGTAAAACAAAAGTTACAATTAAGCCATGTTGATGATGTTGTAATTTTGTTTTATGCCGGTCATGGATTGTTAGATGACAGTTTGGATTATTACCTTGCAACATATAATATTAATTTTAATAAGCCAAGTGATAACGGGTTAAAATACGAAGACTTAGATGTTTTATTAGATTCAATTCCCGCACGTAACAAAATTCTGTTTATTGATGCTTGCCATTCCGGTGAGGTCGATAAAGAAGGCAGTCAGCAATTAGTAACCGAAAACGTTGCAGAAAAAGACATAGTTTTCAGAGGCGTTAAACCACGGGGATATAATTCTAAATCGAATATCAGCTATAATAATTCATTTGAATTAATGAAAGAATTGTTTGCCGATTTAAGAAAAGGAACCGGTGCGGTTGTTGTTTCATCAGCCGGTGGTGGCGAGTTTGCTTTTGAGGGAGAAAACTGGAAAAATGGAGTTTTTACGTACTCATTGTTAAATGGAATTAATTCTTTTTTAGCCGATAAAAATAAAGATAGTAAAATCACAGTATCTGAATTGCAGGAATATGTGTTGACCAAAGTTCAAAAGTTAACCAATGGCATGCAAAAACCAACCATGCGACAGGAAAATATTGAAAACGATTTTGTGATTTGGAAAAAATAATATTGTAAAACATATTATAAATAGTTTGTTTACTTTGTAAATATTGTACTTTTGACTATGAAATATTTTTATTTTAAAATAATAAAATCAATTATATTTTTCATTTTTCTTTTTTTAGTTTTAAGTTGCAAAAAAGAAAATGTCCATATTTTTTTGCGCGTAATTCCAATTACCGATACTTCAATAATATCTTTAAATGTAGCTGATGCAAGTGGTCCCTTTATTATTGATGGAAATTATTATGAGGTAAATTCGCGACTAGAATTATCGTATGTTTTAAATAATATGGTAAAATATGAAGTAAAAGATTGGACACCGCAATTAACTCTCTATCATTATCAATACCAAGATTTTGCTATTAATGAATATTTTGGAGAATTTGAGAAAATAAAGGAAGATGGATATTACACGTTAAATATTTCATATCAAACAATTAAAGATGATTTGCTTTATGTAAAGCCTATGGTTACTGTATATGGTACTTATCCGGGTTATTATTTTTGGCCCTTTTATTATTACGATAGTAGCAAATTGAGTTTTTCAACAAACCCCTAATTAAATGAGAATTGTTAAAATAATATTGTTGTTAATTTTTTCAAACATTTCAGTATTATGTTTTTCGCAGAAATTTAATTTTACAACTGGAACAAGTAATATATTGTTTGAGCGACTATATAATAAGAAAGTGTTTTTTAATGGGTTGTCGTTTAATTCTGCATATTATTTTAAACGGTTTGGTTGGACTATAGATTTGAACTTCTATTTTTCATCTACTTATTACGGAAAAACAAAGGGCTATTCTTTTAATAATGATAAAGGTAAAGATGAACCTTACTATTCTACACCAGTATATTTTAAAGGAGGTGCATTTTCGATAGGACCTGGAGTTACTTATAAAATTTATGTTTCAAAAACTCAAAAAACAGTTCTATTAACCGATGTGAATTTTTTAATGTTAAATTTAAATCAAAGTTATAACAAAGAGCCATTTATAAGATTATATGGAGGTGCCGACAGTTACGAACCTACTATTTATAGTTCCTCTTTTGGTTTTAAATTAATTAAAAAAATAAAATATTTACCATTATCAATTTCAATTAAAAGACATTTTAATATTCAATCAAAAATTAATTACCAGTATTTTTCTGGTTATTATGAACTTAAAATAGGTATTGCTTTTCCAATTGTATATGGAAATCCTCCTTCAACAATAATTAAAATTAAATATTAGTTTAATGAGAAAATTTTTAATTATATTATTGTTAATTGTTATTAGACAAATTGTTTTTGCTCAAAAAACTGAAATTGGAGTTGTTTATTCTCCAATTCTTGTAAGTAAGCTTACATTTGATAAGGATTACATTATTTTTAATGATTATACATCGTTAACTGCAGGTGATAATAAGTTTCACACTTACTTTACCGGAATTTCAACTGGTGTGTTTTATAGGTATAAATACACTAAAAATATATTTTTTCAAACCGAAATTGATTTCTTCGGAAATAATTTTGGTTCGCAAATCCCTGATTGGGCATCATCAAGAGAAAAGAATTTCACATATTCAAGTATTGATATCCCATTGATTTGTGGATATAATTTGAATCCTGGAGGTAAATATAAATTAAAGTTATACGGTGGTTTCAATAATAAATTTGGAAAATTTATTACATCATTTTATTCAACTTTAAGTTATTCAATAAATGACAATGGGAATCAGGAATATTATTATGCTGATATTACAAGAAAAAAAGAATTAATAAATAAAGTCAGTTTTTATTACTTAGATATTATAGGAGGAATAGGAATCTTAAAATATGGAACATCGGTTGATTTCAGAATAGAAAAAAATTTAACAAATCTCAATAAAATAGAAAATAATTACAATGCGAATTTTAAAGATGTGTTTCTATTTAGATTGTGTGTAAGTCATGTATTACCAAATAAAAAGCAAAAAAAGAATTTTATAAAATAAATGAAATATTGTGTTTTAATATTATTGATGCTAACTATTTTTTCTTGTAAAAGAGAAGAGGAAAAATTAGTTAAAAATTATTATTCGTGTGGAGTAATTAATGCCGATGTGAATAGTTATACATCAACTCAGGCAGTTGTAAAAGTAAGGTTTTTTATTTTAGATAAATCAAATAATGACGGTTTAATTAAACAAAATATATTAAATAACATTTCGTCTGTAAGTTCTGCTGCTGGTAATTCTCAATATTCAGCATCATTTGATAGTCTGAAAATAATAACTACTCCTCAAAAAGGAAATTTTTCAACTGCCGTATTAATAAGCGATGGTTTAGACATGGAAATAAATATGGATGACTATATTAATGGGATAGAGCCAACTGTTCGTAAATTCATACATAGTTCTGTTCCAAATAATGAAGTAATGATAGCTAAAGTTAGTAATAAAAATAAACCAATTGAAATTATTAATAATGGTTATACAAGAAACGCAAATGAACTTGATTTGAAACTTGCAGAAATATACAAAAATGGAAATTATATAACAAATGATACTTTGCCTTTATTAGAAGCTATTGATTCTTTAATTAATTATATGAATGTGAATTCGTCATATTTAAATAAAAATTTAATTATTCTTTATTCACGTAGAGTTAATTTTTTGCAGAATTTAAATGTAAATACAATTATTAACAAAGCTAAACAAAGTAATATGACATGTCACTTTATAGAGCTTGCTCCTACTTATACTTGGGAAAATAATGCCCTAAGAAATTTTATTGTAAAATTAAATACAGTAACAAATGGAGTTTATTTTGAAAAAAATCTGTATAGCTATTATATGTATGATGATGGTGAATTGCCTATGGAAATGCTTCAGTTTTCGGGAAAACTACCAAATATGATAGAAGGGAATTTTCAATGTTTTGAGGCAATATGGACAATAAATACAACATCTATCTTTACGGTTGGTTCAGTATATACTACTACGTTTTCTGTTAAATTAAGCACAAATTTCGAGCAAGAGGAAATTGATATTCCTTTTAATTTTTATATAAATCCATAATTTTAATGAAAAAATCTTTATTTATTTATGGAATAATTTTCTTAATATTATTAAGAATTGCAACTTATGCTCAGAATCCAGAACTTACATTACAATCAGGACATTCTGATGAAATTACAAATTTTGCTTTTAGTAGCGATGGAAAATATCTCGCTAGTATTGGTAAGGATAACATAATAATTTTATGGGATTTTATTTTAGGAAAACAATTAAAAATTTTTAAAGGGCACATAGGTAAAATTAATTCAATAAAGTTTCTTAATAATTGTTATAACATAGTATCTGTTGGCGATGATGGAAAAATTATATATTGGGATTCAAAATCGGGAAACCCAATAAATACAATAAGTTTGAATAAGCCAGTATATTCTATAGACATAAGTAAAAATGACTCATTGTTAGCTGTTGGTGGTCTTTTTTCTGAAATTAAACTATGGAGAGTTAATAACAATTTGCTATTTTATAAAAACATTCCTGTTTGGGATAAAAAAGATAGTCTGATATATATTAGAACTGCAAAAGTTAACGGTGAAAAAGTTTTTATATCAAATACAGCTTGTACACAAATATTATTTAATAATAACGAAGATATAATTATTACTCGTGCAGCAATAAATTCAAAAAACAATAAAATTATAATTAGTAAAGTTGTTAAATGTAATGTGTATAATGGATTAGTAAGTAATATCCCTGTATTTTCTAATTATGCTTGTTTTGCAAATAAAAATCAAGAAATATTGTTATCAGTTTTTCCTTCAAAAATAATTTGTTGGAATAATATTAAAAACAAAGCTAATTATACTAAAATAGGTAATTTTAAAAAATATAATTTCTTGCAAATTTCTTGTAATTCAAACGATTCAATAATTGCTGCATTAAATGAAGATGGTATAGTGTATATATGGGACACTAATGGCAAATATCTTAAAACAATAAATCAAGATAGATTCAACACTTCAACAATAATTTTTAATCCCCAAAAGGCGAATATTTTAGTTTTTGGCGATGATAAAGGTGTAATTACAATATATGATATAAAAACAGGCAACGCTATTAAAAAACTTGAAAGCGGTATTCATTCAATTTCTTGTATTGCAATAAACAATAAAGGAACAACAATAGCAATAGGTAGCGATGATTATATAATTAGAACTTTTGAATTGAATAATAAAATTACTGCAAATTGTTATTTTGGGCATAAAAATGAAATAAGTAGTTTGAATTTTATTACAGATTCAAATATAGTGTCAACTTCGTTTGATAATAAAATTTGTGAATGGAATATAAACAATAAAATAAATATTAATAAAATTAAAGGAAATTTTAATCCAATTTATATAAATGCTTTGATAAATTCTCCTATTTTATCATTGTTTATTAATACAATTAGCTCTTATTATTTTGCCGAAAACTTTTTATTGCACAATTATGAAACTCTTAATTCTGCCTCATTTAATAAAAATCAAAATATAATTGCTACTGGTGGTAGAGGTTTTAATAAGGGAGTTTTGTATAATGTTTTTGTACCAAGGGTTTTTCCTATTCATATAATAAATGCTGATAAATTAAACAAAGTTGGCAAGCTTAAGGCTCATTATCTGTCAATTAATTCAATTGATTTTAATAAATCGGGCAATTTGTTAGCAAGTTGCGGTAATGATTATAAAACAGGTTCGGTAATTTCTAGAAAAGAAAAAAATACTCGACATTCAGCTTTCCCAAAATATTATTCACTTAAACTTTGGGATGTTAAAAAACAAAATACAATAAAAACTTTCGAAAATCAATTTGAGATTAAATGCCTAAAATTTAATAATGTAAATGATTCGATTGTTTTTTCTGATGTTAAAAATAATATTGTGCTTTTTGATTTTAAAAACGATTCGGCTAAAAAAATTACCAATGGAAATGCCCCATTAATGTTTGATTTAAAAGGAGAAAATATATACTATCAGGATAATGCAAATTCATTAGTAAGCTGGAATTTAAAACAAAGTGCACAAATTAATACTTTTAAAGGTCATAATAATAAAATATCGTCTGCCGTAATTTTTCCAAACGGAAAACAAATTGCAACAGCTAGTTTAGATGGAACAATAAAAATTTGGGATACTAATACTGGGAATGAAGTTGCTACATTATACGCAATTAATAATGATGATTTTATTGTAAAAACGCCCGATTATTTTTATTATGCAACAAAAAATGCAAAAAAAGAAATTGGATTCACGTTTGGTGTAAAATTTTATCCCTTTGAACAATTCGATCTTCAATATAATCGCCCCGATATTGTTATGAAACGCCTCGGAATTGCTTCCGACGAAATAATAAATGCCTATTATATGGCTTACCAGAAAAGATTAAAAAAGATGGGCTTTTCAGAAGAAATGTTTGCAAACGATTTTCATTTACCCGAAATTGAAATATTAAATTTAGATAAATTGCAATTTTTAACACAAAACACATCATTAAATTTAATTATTAAAGCATCGGATAACAAATATAAATTAAATAGAATTAATGTTTGGGTAAATAATGTTCCAGTTTATGGAGTTAATGGAATAAATCTTAGAAATACTCAAATTGATTCTATAACAAAAGAAATAACTGTTGAACTTTCACCAGGAAACAACAATATTCAATTATCTTGTTTAAATGAAAAAGGAGTTGAATCGTTAAAAGAATCAGTTGTAATTACTTGTAAATCGTCTAAAATTAAAAAACCTAATTTGTACATAATTGCAATTGGAGCATCTGAATATCAGGATAAAGAATGGAATTTGAATTATGCTGCAAAAGATGCAAACGATTTTTCTGATTTATTTAGCAAACAAAAAATTAATTATGAAAATGTTTATGTTAATAAACTTTTAAACAAAGATGTAACAATATACAATATTAGAAAATTAAAACAAAAATTATTGCAAACTAATGTTGATGATGTAGTAATGTTATTCTATGCTGGGCATGGACTTTTAGATGATAGTTTAGATTATTATTTGGCAACAAATAACATTAATTTTAATAAACCGAGTTTAAATGGTTTAAAATATGATGAATTAGATAATTTATTAGATTCTATTCCCGCTCGTAACAAAATTCTGTTTATTGATGCTTGTCATTCAGGTGAGGTTGATAAGGAAAGCGGTCAGCAATTAGTTACTGAAAATGTTGTTGAAAAAGATATTGTTTTTAGAGGAGTTAAGCCACGTGGGTATAACTCATCTTCAAAAATCAGTTATAATAATTCGTTTGAGCTAATGAAAGAAATGTTTTCCGATTTGCGTAAGGGAACCGGTGCAGTTGTTGTATCTTCGGCTGGGGGTGGCGAATATGCTTTTGAGGGCGAAAGTTGGAAAAATGGAGTTTTTACGTACTCGTTGTTAAATGGAATTAATTCTTTTGATGCTGACAAAAATAACGATAATAAAATTACTGTTTCCGAATTACAGAATTATGTTATAACGCAAGTGCAAAAATTAACCAATGGCATGCAAAAACCAACAATGCGACAGGAAAATATTGAAAACGATTTTGTTATTTGGGAAAAATAGACAAAAGTTTATAAATAATATCGGTATTTCTAAAAACCAATGTAACGTCATGTTGTCCCGATTTTTATCAGGATTATTTCAGCATCTCGTACAAAAATAGTACAAGTCGAAAGCTTGTCATTATTAACGAAATAGATAATTAATATCCAAAGGAAAGCAATTTATTTATAATTAAAAAATAGTATATTTGCCTTTATTAAAAGGATAATTAGTGTCTGTCTATAAAGTCAGTGTCTGAACTATAATGTTCGAGTTTGAGGCATGCGAAGTTTTGAAAACCAAGGAGTTTACTGTAGTAAATGACTGTTTTCAAAACAAGCATAACGAAAAAATCGGACATTATGGACAGACACTAATTATAATCATATAAAATTATAAAACTAATAATATTCATTAAAAGAATACCAAAATTTTCGAATTTAAAAGACTCTATAATTTATATAATATTGAAATAATCACTAATAGAACAATTTTAAAATCAAATAATCCTAAAAATCTTACTTTCGACAATTATGAGCGATATAATAATTTACAATACCGAAGATGGAAAAGCCAATGTTGCCTTGTTTGCCAAAGATGGAATGGTTTGGATGAACCAAAACCAGCTCGCCGAACTTTTTGACACCTCTATTCCAAATATCAGCATACATATATCTAACGTGCTAAAAGAAGGAGAGTTAGAGCCAATTTCAGTTATTAAGGATTACTTAACAACTGCTTCAGATGGCAAAGTGTCTCGTCCTGAAATAGATTTACAGTAAATTTGTTGACAAGTGTAACAATGTTCAATTTCTTTAACAGTTTGACAACCACTGCAAGTAATTGCACGGTGTTAGGTAGTTTAAACCGTTATTTAAGTTTACAATTTATAATCCATATTACTCACTCAATCGTTTGTATTTTACTAGTTATAACAAAATGCATATTATAAAAACGGAATTTTAATTTTGCTCACAAATTCAATTTAACAACGTTCAAATATTTATTAAAATTTAATTTTGTATTCAAAATTTTGTATATTTGTGTTAAATAATTTTACTTGTTAAATGCTTGTAATTGTTTGTTGTCGGTTAAGGTGTACTTGTGCATAAGTTAGCCTGCATTAAATAAAAAAACATTTGGATAATTGTAACTTATAAATTACCTTTGCAAAAAGAAATCTTGTGGAAAAAATCAGGACAATAATTGCCTATAAGGATTATTTTGAGAACTTTTTATCGAAACAAACAGTTAAAGTCCAGAATAAAATATATAAAATACTTGAAATTGTTGAATTTCAACAGCAAATTCCGACAAGGTTTTTAAAGCATATTGAAGGGACTCATGGACTTTATGAAACAAGATTTTCTTTAGGAAGTGACATTTGGAGAGTGTTTTGCTTTTTTGACGAAGGTAGACTTGTTATTCTGCTTAACGGATTTCAGAAAAAAACTCAAAAGACACCCAAATCGGAAATTGACTTGGCAATTAGACTAAAGTATGAATATTTTAAGGAAAAAAGAAAAAAATAATATATGAAAAATAACGAATCAAATATCAAGACCTGGTCACAAATCAAAGATTCCCAATATGGTAAAAAGGGAACTCTAAGACGTGACCAACTTGACAGAGAATTTGAAGCATTTAAAATAGGTTTACTTTTAAGAAATGCCAGAGAATCAAAAAAAATGACTCAAGAAGATCTTGCAAAGGTAATTGACAAAAAAAGAACATACATTTCAAGAGTTGAAAATGATGGAAGTAATATTACATTAAAAACGCTCTTTGAAATCGTAGAAAAAGGTTTGGGCGGAAAGGTTACAATTGGAATTAAAATTTAAAGCCACGCTAACTCACTTTTAAATCAGATAGCAATCGGATTTCAGGCATTTTAACGGTTTGACACTGACTGCGGCTATATGCCCAGCTTTCCCATGCATCAAACGTTATTTTAGTTTATAATCCATATTACTCACTCAATCGTTTGCGTTTTAATCGTTATAATAATATGCAAATTATAAAAACGAAATTTTAATTTTGCTCATAAATTTATTTTAACAACATTCAAATATTTATTAAAATTTAATTTTGTATTCGAAATTTTGTATATTTGTGTTAAATAATATTTACTTATTAAATGCTTGTAATTGGTTGTAATAGTTTGTTGTCGGATAAGGTATATTTATGCATTAGTTAGCTACCATTTTTGAAAAAAACAAAATTGAATATGTATAAAAAGACAGTTCCGGTAGAAGATATTATTCCAAGGAATTTGGAACCGGATTTAGAAAAATTATTAATACAGTTATCTTCAGGGATTGAAGAATTAGTGAATTTTGGTTCAAATTTAATTAAATGGGATATTGAAAAATCAACAATGGACAATGTAGATTTGCCACCTATATTATTTTTTAGAAATTTTATAGAGCAAATTGATGCTATAAGTATTTTAATTAAATCGTCTTCTGTAGAACCTTGTAAAAATATACTCCGTACAGCATTAGAAAACATGTTATATTTGGAATATCTTCTTGACAAAGACTTCTATAATAGGTCAATGTCCTTCTTAGTGTGGAATTATATAAATAACAATAAAAATCTTGAAAGACTTAATGCCTCATCAGAAGAATACAAGAAAATTGAAAAAGTATTCTTTAATGATAAAATAATGAAAAACCAAATACCTCCAATTCTGACAAATGTTGACGAACTTTTAAACACAGGGAATTTAATTATAAATTCAACGAAATTTCAGCCGTTTAAAATTGAATACGAAGCGACTCAGAAAAGACTTAAAAAAAATAACATATCGTGGTATTCATTATTTAATGGACCTAGAAACATAAAAGAATTAGCCGAAAATCTAAAGAATACAGTTTTATACGATGGCTTTTTCAAAAATTATTCTTCAGCTACTCATGGGACAGATATTCTTCAAGGTAAACTGACAAGTAGTACTCAAAAAGATTTCGGAATAATACAAATTAGAGATCCGCAAAATGCACAACATATTACACAAAATTGTTTTAATTTCTGCCTAATAATTTTTCCTATATATATTCAAAAAAGGATTCCTATAAAACAAACTGACTTCAATAATTGGTATTTAGGAATTATTGAATTTCATAGGCAAATAACTGAGAAACAATTAATAGAAATAAAAAAACGGTAGCTAACACTTTGTTAGAATTTAGCGGGCAATATGTGAAACTTGACAATTCTAACAAATTGTAAATATTTTAACGGTTTGACAATGGCTGTGGCTATATGCCCAATTTTCTCATTCATCAAACGTTATTTTAGTTTCTAATTCATATTACTCACTCAATCGTTTGTGTTTTACTGGTTATAACAAAATTCATATTATAAAAACGAAATTTTAATTTTGCTCAGAAATTCAATTTAACAACATTCAAATATTTATTAAAATTTAATTTTTTATTCTAAATGTTGTATATTTGTGTTAAATAATTTAAATATGAAAAAATACATTTTTACACAATTAACTCTAATTTTAGTTTCTCTTTTTTCGTTTTCTCAAGATTGCAAATACAAAACAAATGAAATTGATAAATTTGAAAAAGTAGAAAAGGTACTTACGGAGCAAGTTAAAGTAGTTTATCCAACATGGTCTGGAACATTTGTTTTTTTTAGTCTAGGTAGAGTTAGTGAAGAGTATTATTTAAATATGGGTTTTATAAGTAATAAGAAATGTTGTTTTAATTCAAAAAATAATGAATTATTGCTAATGAGTAACAAAGACTCAATTTATAGATTAAAAAGAATAAATGATGAGATAATATGTAATGGTAATGATATTTGTTCTGTATTATATGACATTTCAAAGGAAACACTTTTAAAATTAAAGAATGATACCATTAAAAGTATGCGAATATATACATCAGACAGCTATATTGATGTTGATATGATTAATGGAAATACAAACAAAGAAAGAGCTAAAAATTATTTCAAAAATACTATTGATTGTATTATAAAAAAGACAGAATAATTTTTAATTCATAATAACCAATTATTGCAGAATGATTAAATACTAACAATGTGATGACAATAAAGCATATGGCATAATACCATCTATGAAAACAACTAGCAGAATGTGCAAATTAACAAATACTACATCAAATAAATTTCATAGCGGTTTGACACAAACTGCAAGCAATTGCTCGTCGTTAAGTAGCTTCAAACGTTCCCAGAATCTTTCTTGTTTTGAAAAAAATCAGGAAATTAATAGCAAATTCGTTTGAAAACGAAGAAAACATATCAATTTAGCGTTTTAAAACGAAAATTATGATTAAAAGAAGTCTTGAAATATTGATTAACAAGAGCTTAAAAAAGGATAAAATAATTCATAGCCCTGACCCTAGATTGTTGTTAAAATTTTACTTCCAAATAGGCTTAATATTAATTTGTTTTATAATTTTATTAGATAATTAATTGAAATTTATTATTATTGTATAGTTTTTAATTTTTTATTAAAAGAATTCTATATTATTTGTAATACAATAACATAATGAACAAAACTTTTATCATTAATATTATTTTACTATTTGTTTTCAACCTTTCTTTTTCTCAAAATTGGCAAGAGTCATATAATAAATTTGCACAAGAATTTCAGGAGCAAAAATATGCTGATGCTATAAAAACAGGTAATCAAACTTTATTGGAAATTGGTATGAAAGATACAAATTATTATAGTGTATTAAGGTACATTGCTTTTTCTTACTATGGAATTCAGGATTACAACAAAGCTGTTGAAAAATATAATGAAGTTAGAGATTTATCTAAAACATTATATGGAGTTGAAAATTATAATTATATAATGGTAACATACAATTTAGCAATAAATTATACGTATATCGGCAAATATTCTTTAGCATATCCATTGATGGATGAGGTAATTAATTTTATAATAAAAGACCAAACTAAAAATTCAATGGATTACATAAATACTGCAAATCAACAAGCTAATATATATAGCATTGCAGGAAGTTATGACAAATCACAACAAATTTATGAAGATGTTTTTGAGGTTGTAAAAAATAATTATGCCGAAACAGACTCACTGTATATGGCAACTGTTAATATAATTGCTCCTTTTTACTTTGTTCATGGAATGTACGCTCAAGCAGAACCATTTTATACACATTCAGTTGAATTAATGGAAAAATCTTATGGGAAGCTGTCGGCAAACTATATTATAACATTAAACAGTTTAGGCGAATTTTATTTAAAAGCTGGTATGTATGAAAAGTCTGAAAAGGTTTATTCCGAATTTGTTGAATTGTGCCTGAAATTTTATGGTAAAAATTCAGCAGATTATGCTACCGCATTAAATAATCATGCAGTATGTTACGAAAAGCTTGAAAAAAATTCAGAAGCAGAAAATTTGTATAAACAATGTCTTGCTATTAAAGAAAAAGTTTATAAAAAAGAGAGTAATTATTATGCTCTTACACTTTCAAATTTTGCTGTGTTATACGATAATTTGGGAAAATACAAAGAAGCGGAATCGCTTTTAAATGAGGCAATTGATATTTATAGAAAAATTTATGGTGAAACAAGTCCTGATTATGCTACTGCATTAAGCAATTTAGTATCAATATATTCGTCAAATGGTAAATACAAAGAAGCTATTGAACTTTCAAAAAAAGCTTTAGATATTCAAAAATCTCTTTATGGCGAAAAGTACGATGGATATATTAATTCGTTAAATAACCTTTCGCTTTTATTCGAGCAAACAGGAGATTATAATATGGCTGAAAAACAATTTGAAAAAGTTGTTGAATTAAGAAAAGATTTGCAAGGCGAAAATCATATTGATTATTCAATATCAATTTACAATTTAGCAAATATTAAAATTTCAAAAGGTGATTATTTAATTGCCGGAAACCTGCTTAAAAAAGCATTGTTAATTCAAAAAAATACAGTTGGTGAATTTCATTCGTCTTACGCAAATACATTGAATAGTTTAGCTGGTTTGTACAGTACAATTGGTAATTTTCAAATGGCTGAAGAAACTTATAACAAATGTCAAAATATTTTTGAAAAGGTTTACGGTGATATGCATCCCGAATATGCAACCTTTTTAAATAATTTGGGCTTATTTTATTATCAGTCAGGTAATTTCGATAAATCGGAAGATGTTTTAAGAAAATCATTAGAAATTCAATATAATTCATTTGGAAAAACACATCCCGATAATGTAAACGTACTCAATAATTTGGCTAATACAATGCTCAAAAAAGGAGATAATAAACAAGCCGAAGAATATCTTTTAGATGCCGTTACAATAACAAAAGAAAAATTAGGCGTTGAGCATCCAAACTATGCAACTGAAATATTGAGTTTAGGTGTGTTTTATTATGAAACAGGAAATTATGATAAAGCAGAAAAATATTATTTAGAAGCTTTAGAAAAATATAAAAATATTTATGGTGAATCAAATACAAATTACTCCTCAGCATTAAATAATTTAGGCACTCTGTATCTCGAAATGTCAATTAAAACTGAAAGTCAAAAAGAAGCTATATTATTAGTTAACAAAGCATCTGATTATTTTTCTAAATCGTTAAAAATTGACAGCATTGCATTTGGAATTGATAATCCCGATTATGCTTTGCATTTGAATAATTTAGCTGAGTATTACAGAAATACCGGACAGTTTGAATTAGCCGAACCATTATATTTAAAATCAATAGAAATTGAAATTAAAATTTTTGGTGAAAATTATCCAAGTTTAGCTGTAACATATCACAATATTGCACTTTTGTATAGTGGAAATTCAGATTATAACAAAGCTCAGGAATATTGTTTAAAATCATTAAAATTAAAACAACAGGTTTATGGTGAAAATAATCCTTTAATTTCCGGAACTATGTCAAGTTTGGCATATATTTATGAAAGTTCTAATAATTATAAAGAAGCTGAAAAATATTATACAAAATCAATACAATTAAATTATGAGCTTATTAAAAATAATTTTTCGTTTTTATCTGAAGAAGAAAAATCTAATTATCTTAATACCATTTCGTTGTATAACGATATGTTGAAATCTTTTGCAATAATAAGTAAAAATATTAATCCGGAAATATCGCAATTAGTTTATAATAATGAATTAATAAATAAAGGTATATTGTTGCGAACATCAAGCAAAATGAAAAATGAAATTTTAAACAGTAACGACAACGAACTTATTGTAAAATATAACAATTGGATTGGCGAAAAACAACAACTTGCAAAATTATATTCACTTCCAATTAATAAACGCTTTCAAAGTGTTGATTCGCTTGAGGAACATATTAATATTTTAGAAAAAGAATTAGTATTAAAATCGAATGAAATAACTAAAAGTGAGGAAATATTTAACACAGATTGGAAATTAATAAAGAAAAATTTAAAAGAAAATGAAGCTGTAATTGAATTTACTCACTTTAAAAGACTCGAAAATAACAATGCGTACAGCGATAATTATTGTGCATTGATAATATTTGCGGGAAGTAAATCGCCGGTAATGGTGAATCTTTTTGAAGCAAAAGAATTAGAGAATGTGTTAGGTGAGTTTGGTAGGAATAATATCGAATATATCTCAAAAATCTATGGAACATCTAAAGCTGAAAATAAAAAATTGTATAATGTTATTTGGAAAAAATTAGATTCATTGTTCGCAGGAATAAATACAGTTTATTTCTCGCCGTCGGGCTTGTTACATAAAATTGCTTTTTCATCAATAATGACTGATGAAAACAAATTTTTATCAGAAAAATACATGCTAAATTCTCTTGCATCAACTTATAATATTATTGATAAAAACAATAACGAAATTATATCTAAAAACCTGAATTTATGTGTTTTTGGAGGTGCCCAGTTTAGTTCTGAAAACAACGAACAGGAAATATGGAAATACCTTGAAGGAACAAAGCAAGAAGCTAACAAAATAAATAAAATATTTATAGATAATAAATTGTTAACCAATGAGTATTTAGGACTATTAGCGAGTGAAGAAAATTTTAAAAAGTTAGATGGAAATAATTCACCATCAATTTTACACGTTGCTACACATGGTTATTTCTACCCCGACCCAAAAGAAATTAAAGAAAAGAAAGAAGAAAAATCGGAAGTTGGTGATGTTGCTTTTAGAGGTGGGAGTATTGGTATTGAGAGTTTTGTTAAAAACACAAACCCACTAATGCGTTCGGGTTTGGCACTTGCCAGAGCAAATGATGTATGGTCAAAAACAAAAGCTGATGGTGAAGATGGAGTACTTACAGCGTATGAAGTATCGAATATGAATTTGCAAAATACTGAACTTTTAGTAATGTCGGCTTGCGAAACGGGATTAGGCGACGTAAAAGGCAGTGAAGGGGTTTATGGTTTACAGCGAGCATTTAAAATGGCTGGAGTTAAATACATTATTATGAGTTTATGGCAAGTCCCCGACAAAGAAACCGAAGAATTTATGGTAACATTTTACACTAAACTATTAAAATTAAAATACATTCGCAAATCATTTAACGAAACCCAAAAAGAAATGAGGGGGAAGTATGACCCTTATTATTGGGGAGCGTTTATGTTAATAGAGTGATTTATCGTGAGCTTGATAAAGAGGGCTTATTGTATTGATAAAATAAATATATGTATTATGTTATTCCATTTAAAAAGAAAAACATTATAATATATTTCGATTTCAAAATGGTTTATCAATTTAACAAAGTTGTAATATCAACTTTCGAACTATTCATATTTTGAACAAAAGTATCGTAAAAAGCTTCTTTTGGAAATATTCCAGACGAATTTATATAATATAACAATGCGTAAATAGAAGCATATTTACTTCCTGTTTTGTTCCTGTAATCATGTTTAATAATTTTTGCTTTTGTTTCGGGATTGTTCAAACTGTTATCTAAATAAATACAATCATTTTCGGTCATTTTGCTAATAGTAGCTTTTGCATAGTCAAGCCCATCCTGTGATGTAATAAAAAGTATTTCTGGCGAAGGAAATCCTGTATATTTAATTGGTTCAGGCGAAATAATAACTTCAGAAGAAGAAAAGCCAACGCCTACCGTAACCGGATAACTTCCTTTTTTTGTTGAATTTAAACCTGAAATTATTGCAGATTTTGCAAGCAGTTCAGCAGCAACCTGTACGCCTTCTCCAGCCGAACCGCTTATCATAATTCTTACTGGTTTTTTGATATTGGATTTATAATTAACCGTCATCACTTTAATTTGTTCAATCAATGATTCGTGAGCATTATTAACCTTAGTTACAAATGCTTTTTTATCTTCATTAACATAAAGTTTTGCAACCAATCCTGCTTTTTCAGCCACTTTTCCAAGTTTCATTCCCGGGTTAGCTTTTACAGCGTAGCTGGTGCATATTTCAATTATTTCGATAAGTGAAAATCCTTTCACAGAAAAAGCTTCTGTAAGTTGTTCTGAGAAATCACCTATGCCGATAATTCTTCTAACGTAGTTAGCTCCTGCTGCAGCAACAATCTTGCAAATATCGTAATTTGAATGGTCGGCACCTTCTGATAGTGTTGGCGTTTTAAAACCCAATGGTGTAAATTCACTTGGTTGTCCGCCTGTCATTCCATAAAGAAAGTTGTTATGAATAACAACCGTCATATTATAATTGTAGTGTGCTGCATTTATAATATGTTGCATACCAATGGTAGCTCCTCCATCACCTAAAAATACAAGAACTTTTTTATCAGGATTGTTTAGTCCGGCTGAAACCCCAGAAGCTAAAGCAACCGATCTTCCATGTAATCCATGAACAGTATGTGTTTGAAAAGCTTTATCAATAATTCCATGACATCCAATATCTGTAACTAGAATAACATCAAGAGGTTTTATTCCTAAATTATTTAATGCTTTTTCAGTGTTTTCTGAAACAAGACTATGCCCGCATCCTTTGCAAAAAGGCAACGGATTATCGTTTAAATATTTTTTCATCGTTATTTTAAATATTTTGTAAAATTATAATTTTGATTACTGTTTACTTTTTTCACTGCTCACTGTTTACTCCTCCCATTTCCTTGGTTCGTGTCTCACGAACCAATTCTTTAAATTTTAATACAATTTCTTCAGGGTCAATCATTTTACCCATTTTGTTTACTCCCGAAATTTTATTTGAAGGTTGATTTCCAAACATTGCTTTTCTGTATTGCCCGGTAAGATTTTCTTCAGCAAAAATAATTTTATTGTATTCATCAACAATGTTATAATACTCTATAGGGATAGGAAAAAGTGTTTTAACAATTAACAGCGAAATTTTTATTCCTTCAATTCTTAAAGTTTCCACTGCATTTATGGCAGCCATTGATGTTATGCCATAAGATATTATTAATATTTCGGCTCCTTCTTGTTTATCATATTTAAAAAAAGTATAATCTTTAATGTGCATGATGTTTTTATTATGTAATCTTTCAGTATTGTCAAGTGCTTCTTTAGTTGAATTTTGAAGAATACCATTTGAATTGTGTGTTGATGCAGTATACCTTACCTGGTGTTTTGTATTTGTAAGAGGAAGAAATTGAGGGATAAGACTTTCATCTGCTAGATATGGTTTAAATGCCTCATCTTTTTCATAAAATTTTCGTTGTATTGGCTTTATTTCATCAAGTTTATTCAAATCAAAAGAAAATTGTGTCATTACTTCTTCTTTAGATGTAATAAGAATAACAGGCGTTCTCAATTTTACAGCCATTTCAACACATTTAGCAGAAATTTTCCAATTGTCAACCGGATCAGAAACACTGAAAACAGGAATTGCCAATCCTCCCGAAATAATATTTGAAACCATTGAAATATCGCCCTGTGCTCCACCTGTTGCTGAACCAGTAGCAGGTCCCAATCTTTGAACCAGTACAATAACCATGGGTAACTCCATCATATAAGCCATATTTATTGATTCAATCATTAATGCAAACCCAGGAAAAGATGTTGCGGTAACAGGAATTCTACTACAAGCTGAAAATCCAGTCATCAATTGAACAGTTGTTATTTCATCAGGTGCAGCAAAAAAAGATGGAAATCGTTTGTTTGCATAATAATATAACAAATTCGCAGGTGTTATGGGGTATCCTACAAAAACATCAGCACCAGCTTTTACAAGCGATTCTGTAATTAATCTTGAATTGTCAATAAACCCGATTTTTTGATTGGTATCGTTCATATTTAAAATTTCAAAAAAAAATATTGTGTAACTGCAAAAATAGGAATAAAAAAGTGAAAGAGAAATTAATAAAATGAAATTTATATTTATATTCGCAACATTGAATTATACTTTAAATTAAATAATTTGATTCCGATAGCTATCGGAATCGCCTTTCTGACTCCCCTCTCCTTTGGAGAGGGGTCGGGGGTGAGGTCATAAAGAAATAAAAACTCAAATTATGACATATCAAAGTATAAATAAATTTTTAAAAATAAAAATATATGACAATTGATACTTCAAAATACAATGCTCCTGATTATTATATGCTCGATGAACTTTTAAATGATGAGCACAAAATGGTTCGCAGTGCTGCCAGAGATTGGGTTAACCGTCAGGTGATGCCAATAATAGAAGATTATTACGAAAAAGCTAAATTCCCTTTTCATCTTTTAAAAGAATTAGGAATTATTGGTGCTTTTGGTCCTTTTATTCCTGCTGAATATGGTGGCGCCGGTCTTGATTATATTTCTTACGGATTGATAATGCAGGAACTTGAAAGAGGTGATTCGGGAATTCGTTCAATGGCTTCGGTTCAATCATCGTTGGTAATGTTTCCGCTCTTTAAATATGGAAGCGAAGAACAGAAAAAAAAATATCTTCCCAAACTTGCTTCAGGTGATATTATTGGTTGTTTCGGACTAACAGAGCCAAACCACGGCTCAAATCCAGGTGGAATGTTATCACATATTGTTGATAAAGGCAGCCACTACCTTTTAAATGGTTCAAAAATGTGGATTACTAATTCTTCTGTAGCAGATATAGCAATTGTTTGGGCAAAAGATGAAGAAGGAATTATTCGCGGAATGATTGTAGAAAAAGGTACAAAAGGTTTTTCGGCTCCCGAAACACATGGTAAATGGTCTTTACGCGCATCAGTTACTGGCGAATTAGTTTTCGATGACGTTATTGTACCTAAGGAAAATATTTTGCCAAATGTTAAAGGATTAACCGGACCATTAAGTTGCCTGAACTCTGCAAGATATGGAATTGCTTGGGGTGTTATCGGTGCCGCTATGAATTGTTACGACACCGCACTTAAATATTCATTGGAAAGAATTCAGTTTGATAAACCAATTGCCTCATTTCAGTTGCAACAGAAAAAACTTGCCGAAGCTCTTACCGAAATAACAAAAGCACAATTGCTTGCATTGCGTTTAGGGCAATTAAGGAACGAAGGAAAAGTTACTGCCGGTCAGGTTTCTATGGCAAAACGTAACAACGTAGAAATGGCTTTGCATATTGCCCGTGAAACAAGGCAAATATTAGGAGCTATGGGTATAGTAAACGATTTCCCTATTATGCGGCACATGATGAATCTTGAATCGGTAATTACTTATGAAGGAACACATGATATGCACATACTTATAACAGGGATGGATATTACAGGAATTTCTGCATTTAAATAAATTTAGTTTCCCGATTGCGAATGATTATAAGTTTTAATATCAAATTTTAACAAATAAATAAATAGTTTATTCAAAAATATTTATTGTAAATTTGTTAAACCAAAATTTGTACTTGTAACTAAATTAAGCATATAAAACGATGTTAAATAAACACATCTTATTAATATTTCTTTTAATTGGATTTTCATTTTATTCTTTTTCCCAAACAGATAGTTTAAAAAGTAATATAGAAAATAAAAAAAAATATTTAGTTTTTAATATTTCTGTTCTTAATGATCCTGATTTATCTATAAAAGATGGAATAACGCTTTCAACTGTAATTTCTTTAAAATCAAATAAAAACCTTTTTCAAATTGGACCATTATGGTGGTTTGACCAAAACAGAAATGCGAATTTTTTTAAAGGAGGCATCTTTTCTTATAATTATTTTCCTTTTAAAGAAAACAGATTGAATTTTTATTTTATTCTCGATTTTGCTTATGTTTATAAAAATGATATTTGGAGTAAAGAAATGAAATACAATCCAATATCGTCATCTATTGTAGATTATAAAAGCAAATGGCAATCATTAAAGAATCAGATTGGGTACGGATTTATAATTAAAATTTATAAAAGAATTTATATTAATCAAAGTTTTAGTATCGGTGGAGAATTTTATAATTATAAAAGTAAAACAATAGTCAGAGAAAATGCAGACTATTCAAACGAATATAAAAGTGGAAATATATTTTCTAAATTTGAATCATCTTACTTTATTAAAACGGGTATAGGATATAGTTTTGAATAAACAATTACCATTTTGGCTTTTTACTATTTCGGTGTATGTAGCCGTTGTTATTTCTTCTCTTGTACAGGAAGGGATGTTTTTTGATGGTCTTACTTATAGTTCAATTTCAAGGAATCTTGCCGAAGGTTCAGGAAATATTTTAGACTGGAAATTATTTTATACACAATCAATTGGTAATCCTTTTCACGAACACCCTCCTTTAGCAATTATTATTCAATCATTCTTTTTTCAAATTTTTGGTGACCATTTATTTGTTGAAAGAATTTACTCCTTTTTAACTGCAGTTTTTACAGCCCTATTAATAGTTAAAATATGGAGGTTATTATTTGATGATAATAAATCATTAAAGGAACTTTCTTGGTTTCCTGTATTACTGTGGATTATAACTCCTATCGTTTTCTGGTCATATTCTAATAATATGCTTGAAAATACTATGGTTATTTTTGATTTAATAGCTGTTTATTTAATACAAAAATCATTAATCTCAAATCGTTTCAATTATTTTAAAATATTTTTAAGCGGAATAATGATTTTGTTTGCATTTTTATGTAAAGGTCCCATTGGTTTGTTTCCAATTGCAACCCCATTACTTGGCTTTGTTATGCTCAAAAATGTATCATTTAAAAAAGCATTTATTCAAACTATAATAATTTTATTTTCTTCATCATTCGTTTTATTTATATACTTCATTATAAATCAAGAAGCTTTTCATTCTTTTTTGAATTATTTAAACGAACAGGTTTTTAGAAGTATTGAGGGAAAAAGAGAAATTACTGTTGAAAGCAGGTTTTATATAATTCAGAGATTATTGACAGAATTAATACCTGCTGTTATTATTTGCACTTTATTATTTATTTATTCTAAATTTAAAAGAATAAAATTTGAAACTGATAATAAATTAGCAACATATTTTATGATAATTGGGTTAAGTGGTTCTGTTCCGATTATTGTAAGCATGAAACAATCAGGATTCTATTTGATACCTTCTATTCCATTTTTTATCTTATCTTTTGGAATATTTTCTGTTCAATCTGTGAATCATTTTATATCAAAGATTACTTTGAAACAAAGGAATTTGAAATTTATTACCATTTTTTCAATTTTATCTATAATAGTTGCTTTATCTTTTACAATATCAAAAGTTGGCAAAATAAAACGCAATAAAAACTTAATATCAGATATTTATAAAATTGGTTCTATTGTTCCGGAAAAAACAACAATTAGTATATGTCCCGCAAATTTTGAAGATTGGAGTTTACATGCTTATTTAATGAGATATTTTAAAATAAGTCTTGATAATAAGAATTTTCAATTATATTATCTTATTAATAAAAATTCTAATGATTCAACATTAAATAAATATACCAAATTAAATTTAAATACTAAAGTTTATGATTTATATAAAATTAAATAAATTCCTGCAAATTGTTTTCATTTTGATTCCATTAATTTTTTATTGTTGTAAAAAGGAAAAGGAAGGATGGATTTTAACTTTTAATGATGAATTTTCTGGCGATACACTTAATAAGAATATTTGGAGAACAGGATTCGATTGGGGACAAAGTTCAAGTGGTACTAATCAGACATTACTTATTGATTCAGCTTTTAATTTAAAAGATGGAATTTTGCATATCAAATTGAATAGAGATACTGTAACAGGATGGGTTTATGATAGTAATTTTAACCCCGTTCAAAAAGAGTATTACTATACAGCAGGAATGATACAATCTGCATATAGTTTTTCACAACTATACGGATATTTTGAAATTCGTAGCAAAACACCTTTAGGAAGTGGATTCTGGCTTTCATTTTGGTTAATGTCTCCTAATAGCTGGCCCCCTGAAATTGATATTTTCGAGATTAGCGGATTAGAACCAAACAAAATGCATATTGCAAATCATTTTCTTAATAAAAATGACATTCCTCGCCAAATAAATGCAAGTATTTATGGTCCCGATTTTTCTAACGATTTCCATATTTTTGCAATTGAATGGAACCCTAAAGAAATTATTTGGTATCTTGATAATAAAAAGGTTTATAGAACAGAAACTTGTATCCCTGATGAAAGAATGTATGTAATAATTAGTTCAGGTCTTGGTGGTTCAAATTTTTCTGGTTCTGCAAACAATTCAACTTTTTTACCTAATTATTTTGATATTGACTATATTAGAGTATATAAAAAAGCTAATTGAATCTAAGTTGATGCTATAGTATATAATACCAAATATTTATTGTAAATTTGTATAAATCAAAAAATCAAAATTATGAAAAAATTATTTACTTTTTCAATTGCTGTTTTTATTGTTAGCTCAATTGCAGCACAAACTGCAACTTCGGTTGCTAATGGAAACTGGTTTTCGCCTACTACTTGGGGTGGTACTGTGCCAACTCCTGGTTATAATGTAATTATTAACCATCAGGTTACGCTAACATCTAACTATGGTTATTCGAGTGGCTCCATTACAATTAATTCAAGTGGTTCGTTAATTCAGGATTCTTCGCCACGTGCTCTGGCTCAAAATGGAGGCAGTTTTAGCAACGCAGGAACTGTTACACTTTCTAAAATGGCTTTTTTTAGCGGAACTATTTCAAATTCAGGTACCCTTAATTCAGTTGACAGCTTGTATCTTGCAATAAATCTGAATAATACAGGAACAGTTTATTCTTCCAATCTTTATAATTCAGGGACCCTGACAAATAATAATTCAATTAACGGAATTAATTTTTTTAATGATGGCACTTTGCATAATAATTTTGACATTGGTTTTACAAATCATTTTAACAATTCAATTTCTTATAATGATCATAATTTAAGTTTCAATGATTATACAAATGCAGGAATATTTTACAACAATATAAATGGGTTTTTAAGTATTTCTAATGATTGTACAAACGGTGATACCATAAACCATGATGCTCACTGGTATAATAATGGACATACAGATATTTGGAACAATTTTACAAATATTGATACTTTAGACGGAAACATCGGAGGTACTATTTGTGTTGGTTTTAATAGTGCTAATTTTGGTGCAGTTTTAGGAACTTTCGATTTTTGCTCACATTATTCAGGCACTTTTGATATAAATAGTGGAACAATTAGTAATGGAATAACTTTTTGTACAGGTGGTGAAGTATGCTGGAGCAATGTTAATGAAAATCAAAATATTTCAAATCTTAACATTTTCCCCAACCCTGTAAAAGAATCTTTAACAATAAATTTGAGTAATACCAAAATTAAAACTGTCGAAATTATTGATATTTTAGGTAAAACAATTTATTTGCAAAATGTTAATTCAAATGAAATTAATATTTCACGAAATAATATTCCATCAGGAATTTACTTTGTGAAAGTTAATACAACCGAGAAATCGTATTCTGCAAAAGTTGTTTTTGAATAAGCTCAATATTTACTTTATTTCTTTCTTAAAATCAAAAATCGTTAATCAATATTCGATATTCGTAATTGTTTTTATATATAACACCGATTAATAGAATAACGATAAACGAATAATGAAGTGAAAAAACAGAAAAAAAATTGATGAATAAAAAATTATAAGAGGGGTTCTAAAAATTAGATTTTTCGAGGCGGACAAACTCCCCTCTCCTTTGGAGAGGGGTAAGGGGGTGAGGTAGTCCAACAAAGAAAAAGCAATCCCGATAAAAAATATTCAATAAACAACTCTATAGCTTGTTAAAAGATATAGGGTGAGATAAACAATTAAAAATGAAATTCGCTCGCTATAATTTTTCAGAAAATTTAATACAAAATTTAACAAATTTGGGCTTTAAACGTCCTACCGATATACAATTTAAAGCAATTCCTTCAATTATTAAAGGCGAAGATGTGCTGGCAATTGCTCAAACCGGAACAGGTAAAACAGCAGCTTATGCAATTCCGGTAATCGAAATTTTAAATCGAAACAATATTGAAGTTTTCGAAAACTCAATCAGATGTTTAATTATGGTTCCAACACACGAGCTGGCAATGCAGGTTTGTGAGGTTTTCGAAATCTTATGTAAAGGTTTAAATATAAACGTATTAGGGATTTATGGCGGTGTAAATATCGAACCTCAAACAAAAAAATTAAAAAAAGGTGTTGATGTTTTAATTGCAACTCCCGGAAGATTGTTCGATTTGGAACATCAAAAGTTTTTATCACTTAATAATGTTGAATTTCTTGTTATTGACGAGGCAGACAGGATGTTTGAATGTGGGTTTATTGAACAAATGCATCATTTAATAACAAAGCTCCCAAGAAATCGTCAGACACTTTTTTTCTCTGCAACAATTAGCAAAGAAATTAAAGATTTGGCATACTCAATGGTCAACAATGCAGTAAGAATTCAAATATCGCCAAAAGATACGGTTTCTAAAACTATCAATCATTCAGTTATTTTTGTCGAAATGGACGATAAACGTTTTTTTGCCGAACGTATAATTAAAGAAAACGCTGAAAAAAAGTTCTTGATTTTTGTACGCACAAAAATACGTGCCGAACGTGTTTGTAAAGCACTTGAAAGAGTTGGAATAATAAGTGAAACTATGCACAGCGATAAAAATCAGAACCAACGCGATAATGTAATGCAAAAATTTAAAACAGGTAAATGTAAAATATTGATAGCTACCGATATAAGTGCACGCGGGATTGATATTCCGGATATTGATATAGTTATTAATTACGACCTTCCCGAACAAGCCGAAAATTATGTGCATCGTGTTGGAAGAACTGGCAGAGCCGACCGTAAAGGAACAGCAATTTCATTTTGCAGCCTAGAAGAAAAAGAATTATTAAATGAAATTCAGGGTTTTATTAACGACGAAATTAAAGTTATTAAAATGAATAATTCTGATTATGAAGAAACTATTGATATTTCAACACAAAGCGAGCACGATTGGCAGGCATTAATTGAAGATGAGGATAATTTTAAAATGAAAAAGAAAAAATTTAAATCATGAAAAAGTTTAAATGGCATATATTCTTTCTTTTATTATTTATTTTAAATAAACCCTTGTTTGCACAGTTTACAACTCCCGAACAGACCATTGTTAGCGGTATATATACTTTTATTATTAATACAGAATGGAAAAACGAAAATACATTTAAAATTTTCACAATTGGTGTGCTCGAAAAGGATAGCTCATTTTATAAGCAATGTGTCGAAAAATATGAAGGAATAAGGATAAAAAACTGTCCTGTAAAAATTCAATTATACAATTCAGTTGATGCTGTTGATAATTGTCAGGTGCTATATGTAAACAAAAAATTTAATAAGAATATCGGTGAGATAGCAAAAAAAAATCAAGGCAATAACACTTTGCTTATTACAAACTCATGCAAGAACAATAGAGTTACTATGATAAATTACAATAACATATTAAAAAAGAAAGAATTTGAGATAAATGATGAGAATATAAAACAAGCAGGATTAAAATTATCTTCCCGTTTTTTTGATTTTGCCGAAGATAAAATTTCATGGCAGGAATTATATATGCAGTCATCATCTTCTTTAGAGAAAGAAATTGAAAAAGTTTATCAACAACAGCTAACTATTGCGAACCAGAAAAGTGAAATATCCTTTCAGAAACTTTCTCTCAGCGAAAAGCAGAAATTACTTTCAGAACAGGAAATGGGTATTTTACATCAGCGTGAAATTCTTAGTTTGCAGCAAGCTGAGATTGAATCGCATCAGAAGGAAATTGAAGTGCATCAGAAAGAAATCGAAAAGCAAAAAGTTGTTTTAATTAAACAACTGGGAGAAATAGAAAAACAAAGAGTAATTCTTATTCTTTTGGGATTAGTTTTAATTATGACAGCAATAACGATTATTGTTGCTTTCAGAAGTTATAAATTGAAAAAAACAGCCAACCGAAAGCTCGAAGAAAAAAATAATGCAATTTTAAAACAAAAGGAATTACTTTTAGAAGTCAATGCAGAGTTGTTTAAGCTTTCAATTGTAGCCAGAGAAACTGATAACAGCATTGTTATTTCCGATAAAAACGGTAACTTCGAATGGGCAAATGATGGATTTACCCGTTTGTTTGGGTTTACTTTTTCGGAATTTATAGAACTCAAAGGCGGAAATATAATTAGTGCAAGTTCAAACCCTAATGTACGAGATGCAGTAAACGAATGTTTACAAAAAAAGAAATCAGTAATTTATGTCATGCCTACTCATACTAAATCGGGCAATATTATATGGATTCAAACCACATTAACGCCTGTTATTGATGAAAATGGAGAAATTTATAAGTTAGTTGCAATTGATGCCGATGTTTCAAAAATAAAATGGGCGGAAGAAGAAATAAAGTTACAGAAAACACTGATTGAAGATGAAAAAATGAAATCAGATAAGTTGCTTTTGAATATTTTACCAGCCGAGACTGCTGAAGAACTTAAAATAACTGGTAGAGCAATTCCAAGATATTATGAGAAAGTATCTGTACTTTTTACCGACTTCAAGGGTTTTACTAAATCCAGTGAAGCATTATCGCCCAATGAACTTGCAAAAGAACTTAATCGTTATTTTGTTAAATTTGATGAAATAACAGATAAATACAATATTGAAAAAATAAAAACCATTGGCGATGCATACATGTGTGCCGGTGGGCTTCCAACTTCCAATAACCGTCATTTTTTCGATATAGTTTTTGCTGGTCTCGAAATTCAGCAATTTATGCATGAACTAAACGAATGTAAAATTAATTCGGGAATTCCGATTTGGGAATTACGGTTAGGTATTCATACAGGAGAAGTAATAACAGGTGTTGTTGGAAAACGAAAATTTGCTTATGATATTTGGGGCGATACTGTAAATATTGCCAATCGTATGGAATCATCAGGGGAAATTGGCAAAGTAAACATTTCCGGTACTACTTATGACCTTATAAAAGAATATTTTGAATGTTCGTATCGCGGAAAAATCGAAGTTAAAAATAAAAATAAAATTGATATGTATTTTGTTGAACGAATTAAACAAGAATATTCTCAGGATGAACAAGGAAAAATTCCAAATAAAAAATTCCAAAATGCACTTTTAACTCTGTTTTAAAAAAATATTTTATGTGTTAGTGAAACATTCAAAATAATTTCCCCCAAATCTAAGGATAAATCCGGTAATTTAGCTCAGGTATTTGCGGATGATAAACAATTCTT